>NZ_JAWJTF010000001.1:14116-254796 GCF_048836525.1 Nostoc sp. CALU 546 | reverse complement strand
AGGTTTGGCACCTCGATGTCGGCTCATCGCAACCTGGGGCGGAAGTACGTCCCAAGGGTTGGGCTGTTCGCCCATTAAAGCGGTACGTGAGCTGGGTTCAGAACGTCGTGAGACAGTTCGGTCCATATCCGGTGCAGGCGTAAGAGCATTGAGAGGAGTCCTCCTTAGTACGAGAGGACCGGGAGGAACGCACCGCTGGTGTACCAGTTATCGTGCCAACGGTAAACGCTGGGTAGCCAAGTGCGGAGCGGATAACCGCTGAAAGCATCTAAGTGGGAAGCCCACCTCAAGATGAGTGCTCTCACCACAATAAGTGGGTAAGGTCACGGGCAGAACACCCGTTCTTAGGCGGTAGGTGGAAGTGCAGCAATGTATGTAGCCGAGCCGTGCTAACAGACCGAGGGCTTGACCTCACAACTCATTTGGTTTCGCGTTACTTGCAGTCTTCAGGGTTTCTGAAGTATTAGAAATGTAAAATTTCAAAAGTCATTTTTAATTTTACATTTTTAATTTTTAATTCCCATCAGGTTTTCCTGGTGTCTATTGCGCGGTGGAACCACACTGAACCCTTCCCGAACTCAGAGGTGAAACGCTGCTGCGGCCACGATAGTTTAGGGGTAGCCCTACGCAAAAATAGCTCGATGCCAGGTTCTATATTTCAACAAGCCTTTCTAAATGTAGTTAGAAAGGCTTGTTGTTTAGCTGATAAGATGGCTTAATATTTTGACAATTATATGCAGCGGTAGTTCGGAAAGTTTCAGCAACTGCTGATGTTGTTACTGATTGAGAATACTTTTACTGCTCTCAAGTTTTGACAAGAGAGCAGCTTTAGCTCACGCCAGAAATTTACATGGGGCTTCATAAATTCAATGCCCCGGTTACTGTATAGGTAGTTAACCCCACACCAAACACGATCGCAGTGAAGGAGTAGGGTTTTGTTGTATGTGGTCATAAAGAAACGCCAGCTTCAGATACAGTAGCCCCTACATCTGGTTTTACCTCCTTCGCCTTCTTTTCAAAAAGCTGAATTCCTGCATCAATAATTTCAAACCCGTTTTCTGTTCGTTGGCCAAGCTTGCCCGATACAGCCCCAGCCCAGTCTGCAAACTCCGAGGCGCTAGTTTCAGCCTTACGCCAACTTTTGGCATTAACTTGAGCGGTGAAGACTATGCCGTTCTGGTCAGTCAACTCGATTGCAACTTTTTTATTCTGAAGAGGTGTGGCTGTTGGTAGTGAGCCACTAAATTTTATTGTCACTTCGCTTTTGACTTCCATACCTTACCCCTAGCTCATCATCAATTTCATTTTTTCGTTCCTGATTTTATCTTGGATTAGGTTGACACAACGTGCGGGGCAGAGAGTTAATCTCTTTGATCACAAACAAAGTGAACGTTGAGCATTCGACTTGAAACAGAACCAAGACTCAACATTAAAAAACAAAATCCACAAAAAAAATTTACCCCTGTTTTTGACCCTTTTTTTGTCTATCTAATTGATAATTACTCTCAAGATGAACCGCCCAAACCGTGATTATTGACAAATTTATCAAGAAATATTACAGTTTTTGCACTAACTTATTGATTTCACTTAATTCGTGCTTTTGAGATAAAACCTCGAAAAAACATCCATTTTCCCAATTCTCACCAACTACATTCAACATCTCCCAATATCTCGACAATATCTCCCAAATCTCCAATTTTTTCTTACCTTTTTACACCTTTTACATCATCCAGTCACAAAATTCTCATTAGCTCAAAAATTCCCAATAAATCCGAACAGTTCCCAATACTTATAAGAAGTCTCCCATTATTTTCCAATAATTGGTCAATTACCCTGAAAATCGCTTAAAAGCTTTTAAGCTCTGTAATCCATCTTTTTCTGACGCACAGTACGCCATATTTGGCGGAAAGTTTTTGACAGCCAAAACCGAAAAAGAAAAAAATAACCCTCAAAATTACTACCACTAAACTACATAAGCACGACAAAAGCCGCCTAACAGTTAACAGCTACAACTGCGGCGGCTATTGTTCAAATATTCTTCGCTCAATCTCCCCCAAAAATCGCATCCAATTCTTGAGACGAAGCCTGACCTTGAACTATTGAAGCAGGTCTGATTGAATCAGCCGCTTCCCCCTCAAGCTCAGGCGACTCTAAAACATTACTCTTGTAGCTTGGGGCATTGACCGCTACAACTGGTGCAGTCAACGCTGGCTGTGACAGAACAAACTGCGGTTGTTCCACCGACAGTGCCAAACGCATATAACTACCGTGTTTATTCAACGAGTCCTGCGCTTCCCAACAAGCAAAACGGATCTGCTCTGGCGTAAAGGAACCGCTCGAATACCGCGCCACTGGCAAGAAAGCAGCCACCAAGATATCAGCCACCTTGCGCTGTGCCTCATCCTTGGGCAACGAGTTCAAGTAATCAACCACCTCCGCTAAAACATCACCCTCATAAGGTTGAAGCCGCAAACTCAAAGACTTGCGTTTCTTTTTGCTTTGGTTCATTGACTTGTCTCCATCCCCAACAAATAATCAAACATCCCAAAGCAGTCCACCAAACGGGCTGAGGTACTATACCTATACGTTTGCTCTGAATCTAAATTAAAAGTTTCTTGCACCTGAGTTATAAAACCGCTACCCCAAACCATTGGTATCAGGCATCACCGTGCCAATTTGGGAAAATTGTACGCTAAGAAATTAAGACTAATTAGAGACGGAGCGATAATACTTTGAAAGACACACTTACAGGTACTCCAAGCTCCGTTTTAGGCAAAGTTATTTTACTATCTATGCGCTAGAAAAAGTATTTGTGCAACTTATCTTTTTATGAGCGCGGTTAAATCTCGTATCAATCTCTGTAACTTTTGCTGTATAAGCTTTATAGCCACAGGTTGCCCCTGGTTGCACGAACCTTCTATTTACGCCTTCTTGCAAATACTTATCATTTAATTAATACATCCGCTTTTTCTAGCTAAATTCTTTTTCTGTTATCTAATCAACACAAAAACCTCCAATTTATAATTATTTGTTTTATAAGCATCTCACTATGGGCAAGAAAAAAAGTTAATATTGCAGTATATTCATTTAGTGTTCAGCAGATATCTAGTAATGCAACTTGATTTTTTGAAATTTAAAAAAGCCTGTAAACCAGATAAAACTTTAGATATGGGCAAAGAGGAGGATAGGCAATATTATATTGATTTCTCCTCAGTACGGGGTGGTGAAATTATTGAGGAATTAGCGCAAACAATTAAAATTTTTTCAGATGATAATAATAAAACTTGCCAACTCTTTACTGGACATATAGGATGTGGGAAATCTACAGAGTTAATACGGTTAAAATCTGAATTAGAACAACATAATTTTCATGTAGTTTATTTTGAGTCAAGTCAGGATTTAGATTTAGTTGATGTAGGTATTAGCGATATTTTACTAGCAATAGCTGGAAGAATTAGTGAAAGCTTAGAAGCTGTTAACATTAAAATACAGCCAGGATTACTAAAAAATTTGTTAACTGATATAATAAAGATATTAAACGCACCGTTAGAATTGAGTGCTGAGTTTTCTATTCCTGGTAACATTGCCAAAATAACTGCAAAAACTAAAGAAAACCCACAAAAGCGCGACCAACTAAGGGAGTTTCTAGAATCCCGTACTAGTAGCATTGTGGAATATATCAACGAAGAAGTACTTGCAAAGGCTAATCAAGAACTTAAACGTCGAGGTAAACAAGGTTTAGTTGTAATTGTAGACAACTTAGATCGAATTGGTAATAAAACTCTGCCATCTGGTCGAACCCAGCCAGAATATATATTTATAGACCAAGGCTCACAACTGGGTGGACTGAACTGTCATGTGGTTTATACTATACCTCTACCTTTAATCTTCTCAAGTGAAATTGATTCTCTGAAGCAACGACTAGGGAATGGAGTAGTTCCAAAGGTACTTCCAATGGTACCCGTACAATTTAGAAATGGCAGTGAATGCAAGCAAGGAATGTTACTTCTACAACAGATGGTAATGGCAAGAGCATTTCCCAGTTTGAGTGAAAAAGAACGTTTAAATTGTATTTTAGATGTTTTCGATAGCCCGAATACATTGGATAAACTTTGCCGTGTTAGTGGCGGTCATATACGAAATTTAATGGCATTACTTTTTAGCTGTGGTCTCAAAACAAAAAATCCACCAATTTCCTATGAAAGTTTGCAAAAAGCAATTAAAGAGCAACGCAATAGTTTAATTTCAGTAGTTCAAGAGGAACAATGGGAATTACTGCATAAAGTTAAGCATAAGAAAAAGATTGTAGCTATGAACCCAGAATACCAACAATTGTTACGGAGTATGTTTGTATATGAATATCGAAATGATGATACAGGTCCTTGGTTTGATATTAATCCAGTTTTAGCCGAAGCAGAGGAGCTAAAAACATGAATAAACAGGAGCAACCAACAGATATTAATGAAGATAATGAAAGTTCATTAGAAATGCTTATACAAGCAATTGATCTGGAAGAATTTTCATTAATTTTTGCACGCTGTAACTATGTCAGCTTGCGAGAGAAAATGTTAAAACGCTTAAAAGAATCATGTTCACGTGATATACGAGTAATTATCTTAAAAGATTCAGTTCAAACTTTGTATACGACTATCAAACAAGAAATAAAAGACGAAAAACCAGCAGTATTGATGGTTTTTAATCTTGAACTAGTTAAAAATCTTGAACAAGTGCTGATTTCTACTAATCAAGTTCGAGAAGAATTTCGCAACAATTTTCCATTTCCAGTAGTTTTGTGGGTTACTGATGAAGTTTTAATACAATTGAATAATTCAGCGCCAGACTTCAAAACATGGGGCATTTTTTGTGAGTTTGAACTTGCTACAGATGAGTTAGTAACACTACTTCAAAAAAATACTAATATTATATTTGAAAAAACTTTAGCAGCGGGGGATTTATTTCTGCCAAATTCTACACTTCTTAAAAGTTATTACCGCTTAGAAATAAATTCAATATGCAAAACCTTAAAAAATCGAGTTTATAAATTAGAACCAACTTTAGAAGCTAGTATCAATTTTATTTTAGGTCGAGATGAATTTGCAAGTAACAACTTTGATAAGGCATTGACTTTTTATTATCAAAGTTTTGGATTTTGGCGAAGAAATCATTCTTTAAAATGGCAAGGTGTTTTATTTTTTCATATTGGTTTATGTTATTACCGTAAGTCAGAATTATCTCAGTTAGAAAAGTTATATTATTTAAAAGAATCACAGAAATGTTTAGAGCTATGCATTGAGAGCTTTCGTTGGGATACACGCCCAGATTTAATTGCTAATTTTATTGGTCAATTGGGAAAGATACTGCAAAACTTACAAGAATGGGACAAATTGGAAAAATTGGCTCAGGAATCTCTAGAGTTGCACAAAAAGTTTGGTAATCCTATTAAACTAGCTCAAGATTATGGTTTTTTAGCTAAGGTAGCGCTGGAAAAGTCTCGTTCTTTCAAAAAACCAAAATCAGTTGAATTAGCAAAGGACGCAAGCCAATTAGCTCAAAAAGCACTGAAAATTTTGGGAACAGAACCAGATAATCAGCAGTATCAATGCTTACACTTACTAATTTTGGCACAAGCACAGCGATATTTAAATCAAAAATTGCAAGCAATTAATAACCTAGAAAAGGCAAGAGATTGTAATTTTCAAAAATCTGAGCCACAACTTCATGTAGACATTCTCAAAGAATTACACTTACTTTATTTTGAAGAAAAAAGATATCTAGAAGCTTTTTATACCAAACAAGATAGACGTTCGATTGAACAACAGTATGGATTCCGAGCTTTTGTTGGTGCAAGTCGGTTAAAAAAAGCAGGACAAGGATCGGGAACATCAGAAACTATTTTTGGACGAGAGCAAGATGTTGAATGTTTAATCAAGGAGAGAATTAGCTCTTCGGATAAAAAATTAACGGTTATTCATGGTCCATCAGGTGTTGGTAAGAGTTCTATTATAGATGCAGCCTTAGTACCAGCACTTAAAGAAAAAAATATTGGTGGGCGCATTGTTTTGCCAATAGTTCTGCGAGTCTATACTAATTGGATTACAGCATTAGGAATAGCTATTACAGAGGGTTTAAAAGAAATTCAAGCAGATATCACGTTACCTGTTCTCAATTCTTTAGAAGCAATAAGTGAAATCCTACAAAAAAATGCCAGTGAACAATTCCTAACAATCCTTATTTTTGATCAATTTGAGGAATTCTTTTTTGCTATAAGTGATATCTCAAAACGCCAGCAGTTTTATGAATTATTAAAAACTTGTATTCTAGGAAGAGATATTCAGTATACCAGAGTTCTTCTATCAATAAGAGAAGATTATCTTCATCGTTTATTAGAATGTGAAAAATTTATCGATTCCAAAGAAAATAAAATTGATTTTTTAAAAAGAGAAGTACGTTTTCATATAGGAAACTTTACTCAAAATGAGGCAAAAATAATAATCAAAAGTTTAACCAAACGCTCCCAATTTAATTTAAATTTTGATTTAATTGATGAGCTAGTAAAAGATTTAGCTAGCAATGAGGGAGAAGTACGACCAATTGAATTACAGATTATTGGTGCACAACTTCAGCAAGATGAAATTCAGACTTTAAAACAATATCGTTGTCTTGGTAATAACCCTAAAGCCAAGTTAGTAGAGCAATATTTAGCAGAAGTTATTCAAGACTGTGGTGAAGAAAATAAAAACTTAACTGAACAAATTTTGTATTTATTAATTGATGAAAAGAATACACGTCCCCTCAAGACACGCGCAGAGATAGCATTAGCTTTAGATGTAAAAACGGACAAGTTAGATTTTGTTTTAGAAATTTTAGTTGGTTCAGGCTTAATAATTCGATTACCAGAATCTCCATCTGATCGTTATCAACTAGTTCATGATTATTTGGTAGAATTTATTCGTCGACAACAAGGAGCTAGAAGATTAGAAGAACTTAAAAGGCAAGCAGATGAATTTCAACTAGGTCAACTCGATGCTCTTAGTCGCTATTCAAATGCACTCTTTCATCAAGGGAAAAAATTAGAAGCACTGATAGAAGGTTTACGAGTAGGAATACGACTCAAGCAATTAGATAGGGCAAAAAGCGAGACCCAAATACAGATTTTAGGAGCGCTAACGCAAGCAGTTTACGAAGTACGAGAATACAACCGCTTGAAAGATCACCGTAATGTAGTTTGGAGTGTAGCTTTTAGCCCCGATGGCAAAACCATCGCTTCTGGTAGTGATGACAAAACTATTAAACTCTGGCGTATTGAAGGTACATGTCTTGCTACTTTCGTCGCTCATCTTGATACTATCATGAGTGTAGCTTTTAGCCCCGATGGCAAAACCATCGCTTCTGCTAGTGCTGATAAAACTATTAAACTTTGGACTCTTGAAGGTACATGCCTTGCTACCTTCACTGAGCATAGCAATGAAGTTTGGGATGTAGCTTTTAGCCCCGATGGCAAAACCATCGCTTCTGCTAGTGCTGATAAAACTATTAAACTTTGGACTCTTGAAGGTACATGCCTTGCTACCTTCACTGAGCATAGCAATGAAGTCTGGGGTGTAGCTTTTAGCCCCGATGGCAAAACCATCGCTTCTGCTAGTTGGGACAAAACTATCAAACTTTGGACTCTTGAAGGTACATGCCTCATAACCTTTGAAGGTCATGAGGCTGCTGTCATAAGTATAGCTTTCAGCCCCGATGGCAAGAACATCGCTTCTAGTAGTGGGGATAAGACTATTAAACTCTGGAACTTGGAGGGCGGATGCCTCACTACCTTCACTGAGCATACTGGTATTGTTACAAGCATAGCTTTTAGCCCCGATGGCAAGACCATCGCTTCTGGTAGTGCTGATAACACTATTAAGCTCTGGAGCGTTGGGGCTGATAGCAAATGCCTTGCTACCTTCACTGAGCATAGCAACGAGGTCTGGGGTGTAGCTTTCAGCCCCGATGGCAAAACCATCGCTTCTGCTAGTTGGGATAAAAGTATTAAAATTTGGAGTATTGAGGGCTACCGCCTTGTCAGCTTCACCGAGCATAGTGCTCCAGTCATGAACGTAACCTTCAGCCCCGATGGCAAAACCATCGCTTCTGGTAGTGCTGATAACACTATCAAACTTTGGACTCTTGAGGGTAAGTGTCTCACTACCTTTGCTGGTCATAGCAATGCTGTCATTTGTGTAGCTTTCAGCCCCAATGGACAAACCATCGCTTCCGCTAGCCGCGACAAGACTATTAAACTTTGGAACATTAAGAGTGAATGTCTCGCTACCTTTACTGCTCATAATGATGAAGTTCTGAGTGTAGCTTTCAGCCCCGATGGACAAACCATCGCTTCCGCTAGCCGCGACAAGACTATTAAACTTTGGAACATTAAAGGTGAATGTCTCGCTACCTTTACTGCTCATAATGATGAAGTTCTGAGTGTAGCTTTCAGCCCCGATGGACAAACCATCGCTTCCGCTAGCCGCAATAAGACCATTAAACTCTGGAACATTGAGGGCGAATGTCTTGCTACTTTCACTGGTCATAACCATCAAGTCTGGAGCATAGCTTTCAGCCTAGATGGAAAAACCATTGTTTCTGCTAGTTGGGACAAAACTATCAAACTCTGGAACATTGAAGAAAACTGCCTTACCACCTTTACTGGTCATAGCAATGCTGTCACTTGCGTAGCTTTCAGCCCCGATGGACAAACCATCGCTTCCACTAGTTATGACAATACTATTAAAATTTGGAATATTGAGGGCAAATGCCTTGCCACCTTCACTGGGCATAAAGCTGGAGTCAATAGCCTAGCTTTTAGCCCTGACGGGAAAACTATCGCTTCCGCTAGTTTGGATAATACAGTAATTCTATGGAATTTGGATCTAAATTATCTGTTGATATGCGGCTGTGAATGGGTGCATGACTATTTGAGGAATAACCCTAATGTTGAAGAAAGTGATCGCTCTTTGTGTGATAGCATTTACGCTCAAAAATTTACTTTGTAATAAAATTTAGATTTTATCGTTTTTACAACAGGTGGCAGGTTTATGAAGTACAGTAACAGCAGTTTGTAAGTGCAATTACCTTAACCTCTCACTGATGATCGAGTATCTACATGACTGGCGGCATTGTCGATGCTGCAAAATTCCCGAATCGGGTTTGACATCGATGACAATAAGAGTTAACTGATTTAGGGGAGAAAGTAGCGAAGCTGCTATAAGCCGCCATGCAACGGCTGAAAACTCTACCCAGAGAGAGTTTCATCAAAATTTTTCAACTTTTATCCAAAAATGAGATTTTGATCAATTTGATATGGCGGTTCTCGACAAGCATGAGATACAATTTTGACCTCACTTCCATTCCTCTCTCCTAATTCGCTAGTAAAGGAGAGAGGCTATAAATAATAAAGAGTGAAGAATCAAAATTTTAATCCTTCACTCTCAAAGTCTTGAAAAAACTGGGTTTTTACTCAGTACTGGCTCAACGCCCCGCTATCCATGTACAGCACTCAGCACTTAGCTGTATTATTCTATATTTCTAGGATTCTCTTCCCGATGCCCAGGTATCACGCCATTTGACAGTGCCTTCTTTGGCAATCACCCAGCGGCGATTTACCAGATTTTCCCGCAAAGGCGATCGCCCTTCCCGCCACATGGCATATTTATAAGCAATGAGCTTACCAGCACTCTCATCAAAGGGAATTTCGGCAGACCATGTGTTCGAGTTGATGTACTCTAAAGGATATGCTTTGCTGATATCCCAGTTACCCAACTCTGGGCAATCTCCTGTCACCACAATGATTTCACCGGGTTGAGTATCTACGCCATTGAGTTGGACGCGGACGATTGTTTGTGCTTTGATTCGTTCGCCAACATGGCTAAAAACAAGCACTCCCCGTTCTTCTAATACCAGGTTATAAATCTTGCCGTCTTTAACTTCATACTTATTGCGAGTCACCACGCAAGTATGTTCTCCATCGGGTAATTCTGTGTCTACTTCTGGGAGAGTAACTTCTCCTCCCCGGTTTAAAGCTACAAAACACAGAGAGTCACGATAGCGGCGTACATAACAGTAAATATCAGGTGTTAAGTATTTTTGCCAGTGACTACCCATTGAGATGGCTGGATTCAGTCGCCGTAAGCCAGATAGCAACCTGATGCAACGATAAATCTCACTCTCAGTATCCCAATTTTCCATCATCGGGCGGTTATACGGGTCGTTACCGCCATCGGTGTCGTCATGCAAATACTGTTCTGTACCGTAGTAAATGCAAGGAATACCGCGACATGTCATAATCAAGGCGATCGCCACTTTCAACATCGCTGGATCAGGATTCAGCGATTGGAAGCGGCACATATCATGGTTATCGATGAAGGTGATTAACTCTGTTGCCCCGTTGTAACGATAATCCTGGTCAAAAATGTATTGAATTGTTTGGAATCCCATTTCTGAACCTTGCCCTAGTGCGGCTCGAATTGCTACACACAGTCCAAAGTCTAGAAGTGTCATGCCTGAGTGATTGGCAAATTCTACGGAGCGATCGTCACTAGGATTACTGTAAATCCATTCACCAAAAATAAATACATCTGGTTTGTGATTGGTCATCTCGCCAGTGAATTCTTGCCAAAACCAGATCGGCATGTGCTTGACAGTATCCACTCGTAGTGCATCCACACCCCGGTCTAGCCATTGTTTAATAGCTGACTTAATATACTCCCGATATTCTGTATTGTTTTCATTAAAGGTTGCTAGACCAGCTAGTTCACAATTTTGCACTTGCCAATCGTCTTCCCAGTTTTGCACTTCACCATAGTGGTGATACCAATGATTGACATCATCATTGAAGTCAGCAATTTTCACACCATCATCAAATAATTCCCCTTTGCTACCGCTGGTATCAGGGCTGCTATGGTTGCAGACAATATCTAGCACCAGCTTCATATTGCGCTTGTGCAGTTCTGTAATTAACCGATCAAAGGTCGTATTTTTTTCTTCTTGGGTAGCATTTAAAGAAGGATTCTCTCCATCCGCAATGTAGCGAGGATTAATCCGTTTAAAATCTTTTGTCCAATAGCCATGCATCGCGGCATTGCTAATAAATAACTCTTCTACTTGCTCAAATAGTGGAGTCAGCCAAATGGCTGTCACTCCCATGTTTTTAAGATAGTCTAATTTGTCGATGACACCTTGCAAGTCGCCACCCCAGTACTTACCCCAATCTTGTCTATTTGGATCATACAGTTCTGAGTTTGCACCTTCGCTGTTATCTGGATCGCCATCATAAAAGCGATCTACTACAAGAAAGTAAATAGTTTCCTGACGAAATTCAATATCTCTGGTGTAAAGAAACTCTAAGTCAATCTCAGTTTCTGAGGGTGGGCTTTCTATAATAGCTTCTACTTTTTCTTGTGCAGAATCAACTTTGTATTGATCCGGTGAAAACTGGGATGGAGGGGTTTTTACCATAAAAAAACTCAAAATTTCATGTAATTCACAGTTGTAGAAACAACAGTACAACGTTTTGAGTATTGTGTGTCGCTACAAACTTCGGTATTGTGACATCCTGCCTACGGTGTAGGTATCTATCGTTAGCTAGTTTATAATTCTATCGGTAGACATAATTCATCTGCTAGAGGATAAAAACAAAGGAATATAGCAATTATTAACGGTAATCGCTTGATAACAAAAATTTACAATATCTAGTTAAAGTGACTTGTAGTAAATATTGAGCCTAGCTCGTGTTTAAGTGTACATTCGACAACAGATTTTAGAACATCTCAACCTTTCTGTGTTGAAACCAGAATTTGTACTGCCAAGTCAACACCTGGTTAATAACCTGATATAATGCAAACTCGATCAAGTTCACCCTGTCAATTACTACCATTTGAAAGACCCGATTAGCGGTCACTTGAATTACTATGAAATATCAGGCATCCTGGGCCCGGATTTCTCACTCATAGTGTGGGGAGTGTGGGGAGTAAGGACACCAAGGTTACTGCTTAGATTCAAGTTTTTACAAAAATATCGCGATCGCTTCCTGTCTGTCTCAAATCATGAGAGGGTAAGTCAGGAGTTTGTGGAGTGGATTACAGCAAGGCTTAATTGGCGCTGGAGATTAGCTGTCAACAAGGTTTCGTTACACCTGAACAATACCAAGTAAACCAGATATTAGCGAACTTTTTCTCTAGAAGATTTGCTTCATTGGTGAAGAGTGCTGAGTTAAAAAACCACCACGCCACTTGCTTATGGGGAAAACTCTCAAACCTTACTCAGCACTCAGCACTGAGTAAGGTAAACTGACCATTGTCACTTTCAATCTATTATTACTATCAACCCATTAATTTAGGTAGCAATTATGACCAAATATGACAAGGTTTTTAACTCACCAAAGACATCAAAAGAATCACTCAGTCCAGAAGAAGCGGTGGCGGCGATCGCAACTGTCACTGCGATCGCTGATTCATCCATTGAAGATGTAGATGCAGAAAGTTTAGCGGGTATCCTTTGGGAATTCGAGGTCTTTGAGGAATACTCAGAAGATGAAATCGCAGAAATAGTTGATAGACTCCTCGCCATTGCAGAAGAAGAGGGAATTGGGCCTTTGTTTAATGTCGCCAAAGTATCTCTTTCTGATGAATTAGTGCTGGATGGTTTTGCTGCTGGGGTAATCGTGCTTTTAGATGATGAACTTGCCATCCCCAAACCGAAACAAGCCTACCTCAAAAAGCTACAAGCAGCCTTGGAACTTGAGGATGAAGAAGCAGAGGAAATCATCAAGGAGGTAATTGCAGCCTTTCAAGAAGCAGAAGATGAAGAATATGCAGACGACGATGAAGACGAAACAGTGGTCATAGAGGATTTTAGTGAACAGATATATCAATCTCCTTTAGGTAATTTTACAGTGCCGATTCCAGTTGATCCGCAGCAAGGCGGTAGAATTCAAAGCCAGGAAGGAGTAGTTGGCTTTTCTGATGACGTTGGTACTTTGCTAAGAATCGATTATTATCCTTTCCCTCTAGAACAGTTAGAGGAACTGGAGTCTGTTGGACAAGAAGAATATTTACAAACAATCTTAGTAGACAAGTATGTACCCCAAGCGATTTTTGTCAATGTACCAGATGCTTCTGTGGAGTATACCGAATATCTAGAAAATACTTTGCGAGGCGCTTACTATGTGTTAATCGATATGCCCAAAGGTTCGACGATTTCTAAGCAAGAAAATAATGGAACTGCAATCAGATTAGATGCATATCGGGGATTGCTCACCTTTATCAGTGGTGAGTTTTTGTATATAGTGAGTAGTCAACACAGTTTTCTCAACGGCGAAACTCCCGATTCCATTGAAGAAGAAGCCGAAGACATTAAGGAGAGTATTTTAGAGTTTGTTGAAACTATAGAGTTCACTTAGTACAACATTTCATTAATTTGTCGCAAATCAAATTTGGCAATACTCTGCATTTTTAATGCATTTACCTGCATTAAAAACATTATGCTTGTACGCAAATTTCACCCCAAAAAAGGGCCAAAAATAGAAGAACATACTTTTAAAATCGGCGGTTATAAACCGCTTTTAGACAAGCAAAACCCACCTCCGTGGGTTTCAAACCCTTAATTTTTCCTTAATAGGTATTGAGAACGGATGGCATCCTCAATTCAAAGTCCATAACTCACCAACTTATCTGATGTACATTTGGAAAGGGCGATGTCTGACGACAAGCCCGGAGAAAACAGAAAATCTCTGGCTTCGCACTGGGTATCTACACTTGTAATTTTTCATGACAATAACCCTGCTGAACAATCGCTATCAAATTATCCAGGTTATCGGCGCTGGTGGGTTTGGCGAAACCTTTCTAGCAGAAGATGTCCACATGCCTTCTCGCCGTCGCTGTGTGATCAAGCAACTAAAACCGATAACCAATAATGACCCGCAAACCTACCAACTGATCCAACAGCGGTTTGAACGGGAAGCAGCAACCTTGGAATATTTGGGTGAAAGTAGTCAACAAATTCCGAAACTCTACGCCTACTTTTCTGAAAACGGGCAATTTTACCTTGTCCAAGAATGGATTCACGGTCAAACCCTGACAAAAATTCTCGAAGCCAAAGGATTTGAGAGTGAAGCTGCTGTCCGGGAAATTCTCTTGAGTCTGCTTTCAGTCTTAGATTATGTTCACAGTAAAGGCATTATTCACCGGGATATCAAGCCAGATAACATTATTCTCCGTTCTGTGGATGGTAAGCCAGTTTTGATTGATTTTGGTGCAGTTAAAGAAACAATCCGTTCAGTGGTGAATTCTCCAGGACAGCCGACGCGATCGCTTGTCATTGGTACGCCTGGATATATGCCTAGCGAACAAGCCGTTGGCCGCCCAGTTTACGCCACTGATATTTACAGCTTAGGCTTAACGGCGATTTATCTACTGACTGGCAAACACCCGCAAGAACTAATAACCGATCTGAAAACTGGGGAAATACTTTGGCAGCAACACGTCCCTAATGTCTCTTCCCAATTGGCGGCGGTACTCAATCAGGCAATTAAGCCTCATGCTGGCGATCGCTACAGTACTGCCAGTAAAATGCTACATGCCTTGCAATCTGGTGATAGTATACCTCCTGAGTTAGCTGCAAATACTCCCACAGTCAGTTTTTCTCCCTCTGCTGCATCGACTCAACAAACCCAGGCATTGTATTCCCCACAAAAAAATTCTGTGATTCCAGGGTCTTCTACTCCTGGAAACTGGCAAAAACCTGCTGTGATTGTTGGTACTTTGCTGGTAGGCAGCTTGCTTGGTGCAGTCGCCATTTCTAGTATGACTCGTCAGCAACAACCAGAAACAACTATTGCGACAAGTCCCACGCGATCGCTAGAATCTTTGCCTACCGATCCGGCATCTCCCGAACCATCTGTTTCTTCTCAAACTTCTCCAGTTCCAGTCGTACCCACTTCACCATCACGACAGCCAGTAATTGCCGATCCTTTGCCAATCTTTAATCCCCCAGTTGTATCTAAACCACAGCCAGAAAAAGAGCCTGTAACTTCAGATACACCAGCAGCAGAAGTGCGTTCTACACCACAGCCAGAACCAGAGAATATTACACCTCCCACACCAGAAGCACCTCCGCCACCACAGAAGAATGATGAGCCGCCGAGTAAATTAGCTGCCACTAACAGCAGCCAAAGTGTTCCCGCATTTCCTACAGGTACATCAAGAAGCACGGTAGAAGCTACTCTCGGCAAACCAAATCAAGATTTAAGAGGCGCATGGGGCAAGACTCGTGCCGTTGTTTACAAACTAGTGCCAAACAAAATTGACCTTGGCTACCTATTTGATCGTAATACTAAAGTGCTGCGTCAAACTGAGGTATCTTTTGCCCAATCGGTAGATCCACAGGTTATGGAGACTACCTTGAATGGAATGTTAAGTGGGCAAGCCACTGAAGAGATTAAGCAGGGACTCAAAAAGGTACAAAAGCGCCAGTCTGATAATTTTAGTTTTCAGAATGGCTCGGTTAAAGGTCAGATAATCCGTCAACAATGTGATTTTATTTACATCAGCATTTGGGATGAAGATTTACATGATTTTGTGAATCCATCTACAGGCAAAAGATGTTAATGTCCTGGGAAATACTGTTCTCAAAAGTTAGATTTTTGTATTCCCTAATACAGATTTAGGATTCAATATAGTTATTAGAAAACTGTCTTTATTGCTCTACAATAGACATCTTGCAAAAGTAACTTTTACAAGATGTTGGGGAAAGGTTAAAGGTTAAAGGGAAAGGGAAAATTCCATCCTTTCACCTTTCCCCCCTTCCCCTTTACCCACTTCTGCAAGAAGTCTAATCAAGACAGTTTCAGTCTTCACAATCACAAAAACCCAATTTTTAGAATTAGTGCATTTGTTTTCTAGGTTTTGCAACTAAACCCATGCCCAATGCCCAATGCCCGTTTTCCAACTAAGTTTTAAATTCTTAATCTTCATAAAGTTATAAATATGATTATTAAGTTTTTAATAATACTTGTCTCAGCTTCTACATTCATGTCGTAAAGTGCGATTGGAATTGTGTAATCTGAAGACAGCAAAGCTAAATTATTCAATTGAGGTCTGATGACTCCTACAATTATGCGTCAGCTTTGGTCAGTGGTTGAAACTGCCCAAGCCAAGCTCCTCTTGCAACTGGATGATGCTAGCTTGGTGCAGTGGTTAGTGAAACAAACCGAAACGCAAGTGTTGTTAGATTCTAACGAAACTGATTTTCTATGCAACTACATTCAATCTCGGCTAGTCCTTATACGTGATATGGCCCATGAACGTCAGTGTTCATGATGCCTACGGCGGGCTACGCCAACATAAAATCACGCTGAATTGATTGATAGTCAAGTGTTATTACTATTGACTATTGGCTTTTTGGGGAAAATAACCTTCTACTAAGCAGTCAGAGCCGACTACACGCCAACGAACACGTTCTAGGGACAACGCCTCAGTCATGGTGGTAAAACCTAAATCGCCCACAGGTGTGGGAGCAATGCTACCACCAATGATTTTCGGGGCGATAAATGCTAGAACTTTTTGCACTGCTCCTTGAGCGATCGCACTAGCAGCTAAAGTACCACCACACTCCCACAACACGCTACAAAAACCCCGTTCATATAAGTACGCCATTGCCTTATCTGGTGTAAGTGCTGTTAATTCCACCACTTCCACCCCCTGCTTGAGCAACAGTTTTTGGAAGTCGGGATTAGCACCCTCTTGTGTCAACACCAAAGTTGGAGCATCCGCAGTTTGCCACAGATGGGCACTTTCCGGTAAGTTGAGATGGCGACTCATCACCACCCGCAGGGGATTATGTGCCTCCACCTGATGGCTGGTTAAGTAAGGATTATCTTGTCTGACTGTGTTACCACCGACAATTATGGCATCGCAACCCGCCCGCAACTGATGTACTTCATTGCGGGCCTCTTGGCTTGTCACCCAAGCACTATGACCAGAGGTAGTAGCAATTTTGCCATCTAAAGTCATGGCATATTTTAAAATTCCCAAAGGTCGTTTGTAGAGGATGCGATGGACAAAAGCTTCATTTAGTTGACGACAAGCTGACTCTTCTACTCCTACCAACACTTCAATCCCCGCCGCACGTAAACGAGCAATTCCACCTCCAGCTACCAGGGGATTGGGATCAACCATACCCACTACTACTTTTGCCACCCCTGCTTCGATCAATCCTTCCGAACAAGGGGGAGTACGTCCGTAGTGATTGCAAGGTTCGAGTGACACATAGATTGTTGCACCACGAGCGCGATCGCTTGCTGCTTTCAAAGCAAACACTTCTGCATGAGGCTCACCTGCGCGGGGATGAAACCCTTCGCCGACAATCTCGCCATCCTTGACAATCACCGCTCCCACTAGTGGATTCGGCGAAGTACGCCCTAAAGCACGGCGAGCAAGTTCCAAACACCGCAGCATCATGCGAGAGTCAAAGTCACTTCCTACCTTTTCCTTCGGTGGTGAATTCGATCCAACTGCTGACTCCACTAGATGTATATTTTCCTGAGTGTGATTTGGTAAAGATGCATCTGCTTGAGCGACCACTGGGAAATTATCCATAATTTTAAGCAATACTGTAAATATTCTGCACGCGATCGCCCAGCCTTTCCACAGGAGAATCGCGTTTTAATCCTCCTGATATAAACAGTAATATCCAGACAGGAGTACGGAAAAGTGGAACAAATGCTCTCTACGAAAGGTTTCGCTATCGCCGCGTAGCAGCCATACCGTGTAGAATCTTGCGAAAAATTATTGTCTGCGACACGCTACGCGATCGCAAAATCTAAAATCCAAAATGGTATGAGATGGGTTACTTACTATGTTCGCCGATTAACCAGGGTAGCGCTAGCTTGGTCAACAGGCATCAGCACAACTTCATTAATATTGACATGGGGCGATCGCGTCACGCAGAAAAATATCACATCAGCCACATCATCTGCTGTTAGGGGTGTAACTCCCTGGTAGACTTTGTTGGCGCGTTCAGTATCTCCGTGAAAGCGCACCTCGCTAAATTCTGTTTCTACCATACCAGGATCAACGGAAGTTACACGTACCCGCGTTCCCAAAAGGTCTTGTTTTAAACCTTCAGAAATTGCTCTTACAGCAGCTTTGGTAGCACAGTAGACATTGCCACCGGGATAAGTTTGATGTCCAGCAATGGAACCTAAATTTACCACATGACCGCGATCGCGACTTACCATTCCAGGGACGATATAGCGAGTTAGGTAAAGTAAACCCTTAACGTTAGTATCAATCATTTCTTCCCAGTTTTGAAAGCTGCCCTCATGTAACTTGTCTAAACCGCGACTTAGACCAGCATTGTTAATGAGAATGTCGATATCAGACCAGGCGGGGGGTAGAGTAGCAATGGCTTCTTCTACAGCGCTGCGATCGCGCACATCTAACTGTAATAAATGAATTTCAGTACTAAAATCTTTATTGAGAGTATCTGCTAGCTGCTGCAAACGTTCCAGCCGTCGTGCGGCTAAAATAAGTTTTGCACCCGCACCAGCGAAGATTCTCGCACAAGCAGTACCAATACCACTACTTGCACCAGTAATCAAAATGATTTGATTTTGTAGGGAAGTCATTGTTACTCAATATTCAAGAGTCCAGTGTTAATTTAAATACAAAATTTAGCAATTTAGCAAGTTACTGAGTCCTATATTTGTTTTTTGGTGAGTTTAATCTTACCAACATAACTTCTTATATTTATCGAACATAATTCAGGAGTCAAAAGTCAGAATTCAGTTGGGTATTTTGACCGAAAAAGCGGTGCTTCACAGCACTAGCGAGTATTTTCGAGTCGCGTCTGAATAACCGGCGTTTTTGCACCCCCAGCAAATCTACGATTGGGTGGTCTTGATTTTGATTCCTGAATTCTTCAATATATCTGCTTTAATTTCTGTGAAACGTGGGTTTAAAAACAGTTATACAGACGTTGAGTTACAACGTCTGTATATCCAGATTCATCTCTCGATTCAGCAATACCCAATTATTGTATAACCTATAAAAAATTCCATTATATATTTTAAGGTGAAGTAACGCCTAATTGCATTCTTTTTAATCCTCCTTCACTTGTGCAGTCTTCCATTTCGCCAAGAAATTCTGGATAATATTCTGTATTTCTAATTAACCAGTCACCGCTACGGACTCTAGCATTAGTCTGAAATTTACCAGACACCGATGATAGTTCATTTTTTTTAATTGAAAGAAAACTTTCTACTCTGCCTGAAATTCTTACATTACCATTATTTCTATTGATAATTTTAAATCCAGACATTTTCGTAATTGAAATACCTGGGTTTAAAGAGCAAGCAGAGCCACTTTGCATATTCGCAGCGATCAATAGTTTTTCACTAGTAATAAAAAACCTCATGTTTTTACTTGTTGAATCTGAAACTTGAGCATTTGCAGAAAATGATGATATGGTGAGGCTTGCAAGAGCAATAGAAATGTTTAATAATCTTTTCATTGTCTTCAACACAAGCTTCTTTTTTAGTTCTCTCATAATCATTGATGTAAGATTGATTGTTAGTCGTTTAGCAGCCTATTATTTAACAAGTTATAAAAGTTATGTTTTATAACCACTCTTCTAATATCCATAACTTTAACTGTTAGTACAATGGCAGAATCAACGATATGAACATCAAGATTTTATAAAGAGAAATGCTATGGCGGTTCTCAATTACATAGAATACATACCTAAAATCAAGATTTTTAGTACGCTAGGGGTAGCGTAGCGCACTAACTTCCAACTCCTAACTACTTCTTCACCACTTGCAGCCGTTGAGTTACCATCGTCATCCCATTACCTCGTAGAATGACGGCAGAAACCCATTGGCTACCAGGGGTAGATGGTGCTTGTCCAACTTTAAACAGTCCACCAGATGTTAGTAGTTGCAAATCCACAGATGTCGGGTTGAGAAATTTATCTGGTTTGATGGGTTCCTCTAGCGCTGTTCCTAGTAGAAAATCATCACCAAGTGGCTCTTGGACGATCGCATCAAAACTATACTTCTGACCAACTTGTACCTGTTGTGGTAATTTGATATCAATTTGGGGTGGCTTACTGCCAGAGGTAAGTAGGGTGCGTTCCGACAAAATGTCTTGGCGGACGATTTTGCCGCCTTGAATGCGCTGACGCGATGTAATCGTGGCATTGAGAGCCAACTTATTACCGTTACCGGATGGTAAACCAGTTATCTTCGTTTCTGTTTCAGCAATAATTCCATTGCCTTCAGGTTTTGAAGAGAGCAGTTTCGTACTGTATTGCAATTTGGGATATCGTTGCCAAAGTGAAGTCAAAGATTTTTCCAGGGTTTGGAGGTTTAACCCATCCCCATGAGTGAAATTGGGGCTGTAGAATTGCAACACCCCTTTGACATCGCCCCGGTTGGCAGCTGCATCAACTTGTGTCAACAGATTGTTCAAATTGGTTGGTGCATTTTGGGGTGTAGTGGCTTGGGATAATTGCTGCGGTGTCGTAGCTTGAGTGCGTTGCCAACCACTTGTTAAACCAAGGGTTAGCAGGAACGTAACCAGCCAGATATTTGCTGTAAATTTGAGTTGGCGTCTCACTAAGGTGCTAATAATGTTAGTCATTGGTAAGAATTTACTGATTTGATTAGAGAAGGTAAGGAAATTGTTTTATCTTAGTTAAGCTAGACGCTAAACGGTAGAGGTTTGATGGCAAACGCACCGATACGATTATTAATAGCTGCCAGTGGGACTGGTGGACATTTGTTTCCAGCGATCGCACTGGCACAAAAACTGCCAGATTATCAAATAGAATGGCTGGGAGTACCCAATCGGCTCGAAACTCAACTTGTTCCTCAAGAGTATCCCTTGAATACTATTGCAGTTGAAGGGTTTCAGCAAGGGTTTGGACTCTCCTCGATTCGGATTTTGGGTAAACTCGCCCTTTCGATTCTAGAAGTTAGACGAATTCTCAAACAGGGGAATTTTCAAGGGGTATTTACCACGGGGGGTTACATTGCCGGGCCAGCAGTGATTGCGGCACGTTCTCTCGGTTTACCTGTGGTTTTCCACGAATCTAACGCCTTACCAGGTAAAGTAACTCGCTTTTTTGGCCCTTGGTGTAGTGCGGTAGCCTTGGGATTTGAAGTAGCTGCTAAGTATTTGCCCCGTGCTAAAAATGTCTGCGTTGGCACACCAGTAAGAGGGCAATTTCTTGATGGGGCAATTGATGCACCACTGGATTTAGCTATTCCTGATGGTGTTCCTTTAATTGTCGTCTTTGGTGGTAGCCAGGGTGCAGTTGCGGTCAATAAGTTGGTGCGTGAATCTGCAAAAGCTTGGTTTGATGCTGGTGCTTACATAGTACATTTAACTGGCGATCGCGACGAGGAAGCAGATACTCTCAAACATCCGCAGTACATAGCCTTACCTTTTTACAACAATATGGCGGCGTTGTTGCAACGAGCAACTCTTGCTATTAGTCGTTCTGGCGCGGGTAGCTTGACAGAATTGGCGGTGTGTGGGACACCCGCGATTTTGATTCCTTACCCCTTTGCCGCAGAAGACCATCAATCTTACAATGCAGACGTATTTACAAAAGCTGGGGCGGCGTTAACACTGAAGCAATCGGAGTTGACGACTGAAGTATTGCAAAGTAATGTGTTGAATTTGTTGCAATCACCGGATGAGCTAGCAAAAATGGGGGAAAACGCCAAAGCGATCGCAGTTCCCGATAGTGCCGAAAAATTGGCGCAATTAGTGCGTGAGGTGATAGAAACTTAAAAGATTCAAAATTTAAGATAGTAAAAGACAATAGGAATTTATTCTCCAGGTTATGAAAATTTTATTTAACCAAAAATTCCGCCTCACAGTAGGTTGTGTGGCCTTATTACTTGCAAGTTTAGCCAGTAGCTATCTATATAGTCAGTCAAAAACTAAACAGCTAGCCCAACAAGATCAGTCTTTGACTGAGCAAGAAAATTTTGCCCCACTTCAATCACAAATTTCCCTCACCTCAAATCAATTTGTTGATCAACAAACATCTGATGAAACCATAGGCCAGGAAAATGCTTTTTCATCTCAGCAGGATTTGTTAGCAGCATCTACAGCTTATCCAGTTGTCGATGAATTCAAAAAATATAAATTTAGTATTAATGGCAGCCAGGTTGTTACTCCAGTCAAACTGCCAAGTAGTAAGGTGAACTTCAATCAAGGAGATTTATTAACCGTTCTCGTTAATACTAGAAAATATTTTCAAGATCATGGTTCAAAAGACCCAGATATTCTGCGTACAGGAATACTTGCTACTCAAGGAGTTACTGTAGCAGATGTTCTCAAAACTTTGGACTTCATGATTGTTGTTTTAAAGGAAGATATTGCTAATAATCGAGCGACTCGGTTACAAGACCCGAAGTTTATTAATAACAATTTTAGAGTTATCAAGTGGACTGCCCATAACCCAAAAAACAAAAAACAAAAGCAATTACGAATTACCAAATATGCTGTATTTACTCACACTGGTTCTCGCAAAAAAAACTCTACTTACAATACACCAATTTATAGCCTAAAAGAAAACTCAATTACTGATAAGTTCTATACTAGATATACAAAACAGGATGTTTTATCTGGGATTTACGAACCAGGTGGTAGAGAATTTGGTAAAGTTCAAAGTCTCGCTTATCTAACCAGAACTGGCTTAGAAGAGGCACTGATGCAAGGAACAGTTCTGATTAACTTTACAGATGGTTATAAGGCATTTTTTAATGTAGATAGAAATAATGGAATGTCTTATATCCGCGGATTGAAAGCAACAGCACAAAAGCGTTATTGGTATTTTAGAGAGGTTGATGCCATTAAAGGCTATGGATACAAAATAGATGCAAAAATCTCCATTAAACCAGGAGTAACCTTTGCTGGAGATGTGCTGAATATTGGTTTAGGTAAAGTGATTATTATTGAACATACTAAAGGTGGTCGCAAACATCTGCAAATGGGAGTTATGGCTGATACAGGTGGAGCCTTTTTACCCAATCTTTATCAACTCGATTTTTTGGCAGGTATTTTTAAGAGTCAAAAAGAATTTAGCCAGAATATCAGCCAATTGCCTGAGTATGCTACAGCATATTTTTTAGTAAAAAAGTAATGCATTAAAAATTCGTAATACTCGTTTGTGGCAAGTATTACGAATTAGTAATTATTTGGTCAATAATTCTAAGTTATGACCATTGGGATCATAAAAATAGAATCCACGACCTTCCTTCCTGTGGTTAATTTGTCCTTTATTCTGATGCATCGGGTCGCTACTGTATTCAATACCCGCCTCTTTAATGCGTGTAAAAATTGCATCAAATTCCTCATCGCTGACATGGAACGCATAATGATGCGACTCGAATCTTTCAGCGTCAGCGAAGTCTAGCGTCAGCACATCATTAATATGTACAGCAGCAAAGTGACCAACGGGAACCTCGACCTCTAAGCCAAAAATTTTTGCAAAGAACCTTGCTGATGCTTCTTTCTCATGTGCGGGCACTATGGTGTGATTTAGAGTAATTGTCATGCACACCTCCCCTCCTTATTTTGGTAGTAATCAACATCAACTCTTTATTCAGAGTTAATAACAATAATGTTCCTTTCTATTTTATCTTTTGGGCGCTAACACCAGAGAGTTAAATAAGCAAAACTAATAACTCACATCAGGTTTACTGAAGTAATAAAACTTGATTACAAATTGTAAAGCAGTGTAAAGTAGTTCCACAGGCAAAGACGAAACCGCCTGATTCATAAATAACTAACCGCACTTATAAAACAATGACAACAACCTTACAACGTCGCGAAAGCGCCAACGTATGGGATCGATTCTGCGAATGGATCACCAGCACCAACAACCGGATCTACATCGGTTGGTTCGGCGTAGTAATGATTCCAACCTTGCTAGCCGCAACCGCTTGCTTCGTAATCGCCTTCATCGCTGCTCCTCCCGTTGACATCGATGGTATCCGTGAACCAGTAGCAGGTTCCTTAATCTACGGAAACAACATCATCTCCGGTGCAGTAGTACCTTCCTCCAACGCTATCGGCTTGCACTTCTACCCAATCTGGGAAGCAGCTTCCTTAGATGAGTGGTTGTACAACGGCGGTCCTTACCAACTAGTAGTTTTCCACTTCCTGATTGGCGTATTCTGCTACATGGGTCGTGAATGGGAACTATCCTACCGCTTAGGAATGCGTCCTTGGATTGCGATCGCATACAGTGCTCCAGTTGCAGCAGCAACCGCAGTCTTCTTGGTATACCCAATCGGACAAGGTTCATTCTCTGATGGTATGCCCTTGGGTATTTCTGGAACATTCAACTTCATGATCGTGTTCCAAGCAGAACACAACATCTTGATGCACCCCTTCCACCAACTAGGTGTAGCTGGTGTATTCGGCGGAAGTTTATTCTCTGCAATGCACGGTTCTTTGGTTACATCTTCCTTGGTTCGTGAAACAACCGAAACCGAATCACAAAACTACGGTTACAAATTCGGTCAAGAAGAAGAAACATACAACATCGTTGCAGCCCACGGTTACTTCGGTCGTCTAATCTTCCAATACGCTTCTTTCAACAACAGCCGTTCACTGCACTTCTTCTTAGCAGCATGGCCTGTAATCGGCATCTGGTTCACCGCCTTGGGTGTAAGCACAATGGCGTTCAACTTGAACGGTTTCAACTTCAACCAATCAATCATTGACTCTGAAGGTCGTGTGATTGCAACTTGGGCAGATGTAATCAACCGCGCTAACTTGGGTATGGAAGTAATGCACGAGCGTAACGCTCACAACTTCCCTCTAGATTTGGCTGCTGGCGATTCTGCTCCTGTAGCTCTTACCGCTCCTGCTATCAACGGTTAATCATAATCTGAGATACTCTCTTCATCCTTATCTATAAGTAAAAGACGCTCTCCCGAAAGGGGGGCGTTTTTTTATTGGGTTAGTTGATACGTTGAACATGCCACTGAAAAATTTTTTTGAAGTGCAAAAATATTGATAATCAAAATTAGACCGCTATAGTTGAAAATTGAGGGAATAATTATCAAAAAGTAAATTTTACGGGTAAAAATTACTCACAGCGCCGATAATTGCCTCAAAGCTCAAGTATAAGGAGAAGTCGAGAATGATTTTACATCGTGGGCGGAGGGTAGTAGCTGCTTTGTTGCTGTCAGTCATGTTACTGACAACAGCCTGTGCGCCAGCAACACCTGGACGTTTTGACCAAGCGCAAAAAGAAAGCACTCAACAAAAAAGAGGTCAATCGGTAGCTAAAACCGCAACTCAGGGTAGCGAATTTAATAAATTTTTCCCAAATGCGGGTGATGGCTACCAGCGCGTCTATACCCAAGAGAAAAAAGGCTTTGCGGAAGCGAAGTTGAAAAAAGGCGGTAAAGATATAGCGGTGCTGTCTATTTCTGATACTACCAGCACACCTAGTGCAGCAGCAAAGTTCTCGAATAGTACCAAAAAAATTGGCGGTTATCCCGCAGTAGAAGTTGGTAAGACGCAAACTGCAATTTTAGTAGGAAAGTACCAAGTAAAAGCACTTTCCCGCGATCCGTCATTTACAGCTAGCGATCGCGCAGATTGGCTAGAGAAGTTTAATCTTAATGGTCTGGCTAAACTGAAATGATTTGCACTACGAACATTCAGATAACAAAACCTAAATAAGGAGATTTTTATGGGCAAATCGATTGTTGAGTTGGTTGATCAATTGCCAACTGGCGGCTTGACTGTTTCTATGTTAAAATCACTCGATTTTGTTGCTCCTGGTCAGTGGCAAAATACTGTTGGCTTTGTCAACACCATTAAGACTGTCACTGGTGAAGACGACGAAGATTTAATTCAGCAAATTGGCGAAAGAGCAATTTATCTATTCAACGACAAATCCCAAGGATACCAAACAGCTTTGTGGCTTTATCAAACCGTTGATGCTACAGATAGAGCGCTTGGTGCAGCAGCTTTAGCTAACAAAGTTGGCGAGAAAATTCCTTTATTAGGTTTTTTAAACTCTGTCACTCCCAAACCTGATAAAGCCCAAACCATCGATCTGACATTGAAATTAGTAGCTGAGTTAGTAGCCTTCTGCCAAATTAACGGCATTCCTGGAGATAGCATTGGGGATTTTGTCGCCTCTTTAGGTGAGTATAGTGGTGAGTCACTCATCCGCATGGTGGCATTAGTTTGTGTTGATGGTTTGATCCCTTTGGGCCCAGACTTCATCAGCAAAGCAATATCTGGGATTAATCAAACAAATCCACAGGAGTTAGAACAAAACTCGACTTTCCAAAACATCAAAGACGTAATTCCAGGAAACAATGCCGGTAGTAAGCTTAACTTTATCGGTGAGAGCTTTGACTCAGTTAAAGGTTGGATGAGTGGGTTAGTTAGCGCTAATAATTTAACGCCACAAAAGGTAGTTAGCAATTTGCAAAGTTTTGTCGATATTGCTGATGACAAGTTAGACTACCTCGCGGCGTTCCTGGATGTATCAACAAATTATTATGAACACACTGGTACGCAAACTTTGGCACATCGCTTGATTGAACGAGCGGTAGCTGAGATTTAGGTTGATGGGTGATTGAAGAAGGTTACAGGTTACAGGGGACAGATTATTCCCTATTACCTGTAACCTGTAACCTCCTAACCCAAGGCCTATTGGGGTAAACGCAGATCAGATGCGATCGCATATAAGTAAGGTTGAAAAATAGCCAAGTTTTCCAGTTTTTCAAATTTACCTGTTTGCGTACCTGTGTCAAATGCAGTGGTAATTACGTAAAGTTTACTGCCATCAAAGGCAACATGACCGATGTGTTGCTCTTTTACTCCACCTTGTTCCTTGAGTCCAGCGAACCCATAGCGGATTCCCTGAAGCTTACCAATGGGTACTGGTTGCGGTGGGTAGGCTGAGAAAGTAATCTCTTTGCCATATTCACCCTGACGATCTTTCGCAAACGCAGTATAGTGATCTACAACCCAAGTCTTAAGTACTGGTAATACCTGGGTTTGGTATTTGGTACTTTGGTAGTCCACTTGGGAAGCAGTTGGAATACCCGCTGCTACGAGTTCATTTCGGAAATCCTCATTATTTGCTAGTGGGTAAATGTTAATCTCAACTGTACCCAAACGTTTCCCTTTAGAGGAGACACACAACAGGGGTGCATTTCCCTCACAAGCAGAAACTTGCCAGTTAGTTGGAGCAGTAGTATTTCCCAGGATTTTCTGCCAGATATTTCCCTCATTCTGATTAGGAAGTTTTGTAACGGCAGAGGATTTTATGACTTTAGGTGGAGAAAATTGGGGGAGAACAAATTTGGCTCCCAGCGGTATTGACACCAACAAAATAGAACCTAGTAATAAATGATAAAGTCGTAACATTTTTTTTAAATCCAGAGCCAACTATCGCAGACGCACCATATCTACAATACTTTATCGGTATGGAGTAACATAGATATATTTATATTGCTACAAGTTCCACAAATGGAACAGAGGGTATGTTTAATTATGCCTAGTAGCGCTGAAAATTAATACAGCGCTACTACGAACAGTGTTATTTATTGATTGATGTTGATGTATGCCTAATTACTTGTGACTTGGCAAAGATATGGCAACAATGAAGAGATGCTGGCTAGATGTGAAATCGAAGGGCAAATTTGCTTGGACTTTTTAATTGAAGCGAGAACGTTGTTGACGACGTTGCTTGTGCCTAGCAATTGCTTTACGCTTCTCTTTTTCTATCGGCGTCTCGAAGTGACGCTTTTTTCTCATATCTTGGAAAATTCCTGCTTTAGAAACTTCCCGCTTAAATCTTCTCAAGGCTGATTCAATACCTTCATTCTCCCCTAAAACTACTTGTGTCATTCTCATTCCTCCTTAATATGGATGAATAGTGGATGAATAGTTCAAGACTAGATACCAAATAAAATATTCCAGCAGAGTGGAGCCTTTGGCTTTATCTGCTGGAGACTCTAAATGTGAAACTTTAACGAATCGACTTAGTAGCGATCATTGTTGCGGCGGGCATTACCGCCACCCCAGCTACCACGAGGAGAACTGCTTCTTTCCTCACGAGGTTTAGCTTTGTTCACTTTCAAGTCACGCCCCATCCATTCCGCACCATCAAGTGCATCAATGGCAGCTTGTTCTTGTGTGTCTGATTCCATTTCCACAAAAGCGAACCCACGCGGCCGGCCTGTTTCCCGATCTGTGGGTAGTTGAACACGATTTACTGTTCCGTATTCTGCAAAGGCCTGCTTTAGATCCTCTTCTGTAACCTGATAGGACAGGTTCCCGACGTAAATTGACATAGAAATCTCCGAATTCAGGGAGTGTAGAGAGTTAAATTCGGAGAGACGGTTTTTAGAAATCAAAACTAGTTACTCAACCGAAAATAATCTTTATGTCCATGAGTGTAACACAGCCTTTAGCCTTTGAATATCGTCTTATAGTGAATTTTATTCACAAATCAAACCTTTAGGGGAGGTTTGCAGACTTCTCCATTGACTGGCTTTTGTTGCTTGTACTATAAAAGTTACACTTTTAACAGGAAATCGGAATTAACTAGCGATCGCCCAGATATTTAGTGTTTTGAAAATTAAGCTGTGGACTAAAAGGTAAAGATTATTATCGGCAGTGGGGCAATTATACCATAACTAACTGCTTTAAAAGCAAATTCAAAAATATTCATCCTCAAGTGCGCGATTAGCTATGGTCAAACTGCGCTAAGATTCCTTCTGCTTTCTTACACAGTAATTCGTGATATTCACCGTTACTAGCGAACAAACCTCCCCATTGATTGATATCACCAGTGTTATACTGCAACGGAGCGCCGTCAAAGTGGGTAAATTTACCACCTGCTTCGGTTAATATAAGTTCTGGGGCTGCCATATCCCAATCTTTGGGCGCAGACTTGCCGGAAAGAGAAATGTAGATATCTGCCTGTTGCTCGACAATGGTGGCGATTTTGCAGCCTACACTACCCACAGATTTATGATTTTGACAGGGTAGGTGTTGTAGTAAGTGATCTAAGCGTTGGTTACGGTGAGAGCGACTCACGACTAAAGTTAAGTCCTCAACTCTTTTACCTGATGACACTTGCAAAGGAACAGATTTACCACGGGTTTCTACAAATGTCCCCCCGCCTTTGGTAGCGTAATACAATTTTTCCGCCTCTGGTACTGCCACTACTGCCAACACTGGGCGCATTTCCTTGACTAAAGCAATGTGAACCGCATAGTCTCCAGTTTTTTCGATAAAGTCTCGTGTGCCATCCAAAGGATCAATTATCCATACCCAAGGGGCGGAAGGCTGTGCGCCCGTAGTTGGCGATTGATAGGTTTCTTCACTGATGTAAGCAAAATCTTCATTACCCAAAGTTGCTTGTAGCTTCTGCAAAATGTATTGACTCACAGCTACATCGGCAACGGTAACAGGCTCATTCTGTTTATATTGAACTTCTAAATTAGGGTCTTTTGCAGTGCCGTGGTAATACGATCGCAGTATATCTGCTGCGCCCCAACCAACCTCACGAGCGATCGCTAATATTTCTTGTAAGTCTTTCATTAAATTTGGCCTATCTAAAAATATGTATAACGTGATTAAGGGCGCACAGCGATACTTAGTTTAACTAATTACGAATTACGAATTACGAATTACGAATTATCTTAAGTTCATCCAGCGCCGTGTGCCAAAAAATTTACATGAATCAGCAGCAATATTAGCTGCCAGTGCCAGCGCATCAATAAAACTTTCCCTTAAAATGTAATGACAGAAAGCACCGTGAAAAATATCTCCAGCCCCTAATGTATCAACTGCTTGAATCTGCGGCACATCTACGATACCAGTTTTAGTGCAACTCAAGTATTCAATTGGTTTTTGTCCGTGGGTAATGGCAATGTGAGGAATGTCAAATCCACTAAGATAGCTAAAAACGTCTTCTCCAGTCTGGCAGTTCGGGGGATAAAAATTTGCTGAACAGATAGCGTAATCTACAAATGGCAGAATTTGCTCAAATCCAGGCTTCCAACTACCACCATCAATTACTACTGGGATATTCTTAACTTTAGCCATTTGGGCTATAGGATAACTAATCGCCATCTGATGTCCATCAATGAGGACGATATCGACATTTTGCAAAATATCTGGCGGGATAGATGCGGTGCTGGCTTGAGTTTTGACAGCATTGATGGAAACCACCGCTCGTTCACCTGTGGTTTGGGTGACAATGATTGAGGAAACAGGCGGTGCTAAATCAGTGGTAGGCTCAAGGTCTGCGATCGCAACTTTGTAATTTGCCAAGTCACCTCGAATTAGCTGCGTCATTGCGTGAGAACCCACTATCCCCAAGACTGTGGCCTGATTATTACCTAAATAATTGAAGGTTACAGCCGCGTTTGTTGCTGGGCCCCCTGCCGCTACAGTATAGTCAATAGCGACAATTTTCTGATTATTCTGAGGAGGGGAGTCAGCAAGGTAGATTAAATCTAAGGTTATTAAACCTACAAATAACCCACGATCCGATTTTTGATTTTGAATTTTGGATTTTAGATTATCCATTTCTCATCTATATTTCGTAATTATTTTCAACTCTTGTACAGACGCGATTCATCGCGTCTCTCCTGCAAAGACGCGATGAATCGCGTCTCTACAAACTCCTATCCGATGAATCGCGTCTCTACAAAATCCTAATTTTCCCTCATGCAAACTGATCCAAAACCAGGAACACTTTATGTTGTCGGTACACCAATTGGCAACCTGGAAGATATAACCTTTCGGGCGGTACGAATTTTGCAAACTGTGGATATCATTGCTGCGGAAGACACCCGTCACACGGGAAAACTGCTACAGCATTTTCAAGTTAAAACTCCCCAGGTGAGTTACCACGAACATAATCGTACCAGCCGCATCCCAGAATTATTAGAGCATTTAGTTAACAATAAAGCGATCGCTCTGGTGAGTGATGCTGGAATGCCAGGTATTTCCGATCCTGGATATGAACTGGTGAAAGCCTGTATTGAGGCGGGAATTCCAGTAGTTCCCATTCCTGGCGCTAGTGCAGCAATTACCGCTTTGAGTGCAGCTGGATTACCAACGGATCGGTTTGTTTTTGAAGGCTTTCTCCCAGCTAAAACTCAACAGCGACAAGAACATTTAGAATCTCTGCAAACAGAATCTCGGACATTGATTTTCTATGAATCGCCCCATCGATTGCGAGATACTTTGCGAGACTTAGCAGAAGTTTGGGGAAGCGATCGCCAAATTGTGCTAGGGCGGGAGTTAACAAAATTGTATGAGGAATTTTGGCGAGGGACAATTGCCGATGCGATCGCTCATTACAGCCAACGAGAACCCCAAGGTGAATATACATTAGTTGTGGCAGGAATTCCAGCTAGTCAGCCCCAATTGACAGAAGAGGAACTGAAAGCCGAATTGAGACAGTTAATTAGTCAGGGAATATCGCGATCGCAAGCTAGTCGTCAATTAGCAAAATTTACCTCCCTTCCTCGTCGCCAACTCTATCAACTAGCTCTTTCTTTAGTCCTGACTCCTGAATCTTAAATATCTAATACCGCTTTTTAAAACTTCAAAATCAAAAACTAAATTTCAGGTATGTAAATAATTAAATATTTTTCTGATTACTTATTTTAATAAAATAAAAATAGCGGTTCTCGTTTGTATGCAATACATCTTGATCTCTCTCCAAACCTCTATCCTAAAAGAAGAGAGGCTTTGAATCTTACTCCCCAACGCTAGAAGGGAAGGGGCTGGGGTTAGGCGTAGTTTTTTCCAAAATACAACTGGTTATATGCAAAATAATCTGATTACAAACAGCTTCCAAAAATCGCCAATCTTTTTTTTGTTAACTCTAGCTATAGCTATCAGAATTTATAATATCAATTCGCCCATTATCGGTATTCATTCCTGGCGTCAGTCAGATACAGCAGCAATGGCCAGAAATTTTTATGAAAATGGTTTTAATTTATTTTATCCTCAAATTGATTGGGGAGGTAATTCTCCTGGCTATTGTGAAACCGAGTTTCCAATTTATTCGTTTATCGTTGCTCTTATTTACAAAGTTTTTGGAGTCTCAGAATTTTGGGGTAGACTATTATCAATTATTTGTTTTTTGATAGCATCCTACTTCTTATATCAATTTGTTAGCAAGATTCTAGATAAGAAAGTTGCATTTTGGTCTTGCTTATTTTTTATAATTCTACCTTTAAATACTTATTACAGTAGAACTTTTCAGCCAGAGTCTATGCTGCTGATGTGTTCAATTATCGGCATATACTATTTTAATAATGGGCTTGAATCAGAAAAATGGCGAGATTTAATCCTATCAGGTAGCTTTGTAGCCTTGGCATGTCTAATCAAAGTTTTACCAATAATATATTTAGGAATTCCACTTTTTTACTTAGCGTGGACTAAATTTGGTATCAAAGTTTTTTCTCAACTATCTCTGTGGATTTATAGCATATTGATCCTAGCATCTGTAGTTTTATGGTATTACCACGCTCATCAACTATTCTTGGAATATGGTAATACTTTTGGCTTTTGGTCAGGCTCAACAAATAGATATAACTATAATATTGTACTCACCTTACATTTCTGGACAGAAATATTATTTAGAACTGCTGTCAGGCATTTTGCTATTTTTGGCTTACCCATATTTTTACTAGGATTGTTCATTACTAGAAAAAGTTCAAAAGAATATGTATTAGATATTTGGTTAGTTTCAGTAATTTTAACTTGGATTTTAGTACCAGTTACTAGCTTAGTACATGAATATTACCAACTCCAATTTATGCTTCCAGGAGTGATATTTATGGGTAAAGCTTGTAGTCAATACTTCGATAACAATGCTCAAAAATTGAATCAGAGAAAAATTATAGTAGTCTTATTATGTCTAACTTTAGCTGCTGGTTCTGTCATTTACAGTATTGATTATATGTTCAAAGAAAGAATAGATAAATCTGCTGTTTTTCAACTGGCACAGCAAGTAAAACAAAATACTGCACCTGATTCGCTAATAATTGCTACTACAGGGAGTGATCCAACATTACTCTATTTATCACATCGGAAAGGATGGCTGGTTAGCCACAATGATGTAACTGAAAACACTATTTTATCTAGAGTTAATTTGGGGGCTAAGTATTTAGTAGGAAGCTTTAATTTTGTCGAAAGTTATAATTTATTTGTAGATGATAATCAAAAGCAAAAAGTTAATAGCTTTCTCCAGAAATATCCTAATACTCTCAAAGATCCTATGAACTTTATCGCTAAATTACCATAAATTAGACAGCTTTTAAGAAGAATACAAAATACAAAATTGATAACAAGAAAATGGGGATAACCTCTGCGGTAAGCAAGCGATAGACATTTGTATAGCCAATGCAGCAATTGGATTGCTAGTAGCTTCCGAATTCTCTATGGCTTCCGTAACGCAACACCAGTCTGCTCAAGTTGGGAAACCCACCTACGCGGCTGGCTCCCCTACATATACTTAGATTTTTTCAGAAATCAAATCGGATTGCTAAAAAACTTAGTACATATTTAGTTGGCGTTATTTCTTATACAAGTAATATGAGGAATCCAATCGAGTTCCTAATCGTTCCTAATATTGATCCCTGAATACGGCATAATGAATATTCAAATGATATCTAAAGATTTTTGATATTAGTTCTCTAGATAGATCAGGAATTTTGCAGGCAAACTTTAAGATGAAATAGTCAAAAGTAAACAAAGTAGGTTCTCACGAAGGAGAAATTCACATGACTAATATTATTGCTTGGCTGGTTTTAGGTTTAATTGCAGGTGCATTAGCTAAGTTATTTTATCCAGGAACTCAAGGTGGTGGTATTCTCTCCACAATTATATTAGGAATTCTTGGAGCCGTAGTTGGGGGTTATTTGGGTCAAGCTTTGCTAGGTAGTAGTTCAGCCGCCGCTGCATCTGTGGGAGCATTATCTCTAGGAAGCATCTTATTTGCTGTTCTTGGTGCTATGCTACTGATTTTCCTTTGGGGTTTGCTGAGTCGTCGAGCTGTATAATTAGCTCAAATTAACAGTTTTGGGAATCACTTCTAGCTGCAATAAACCGATAAAATGACATTAGAAAAAGAGCGAAGAACTATAGGAGTTTTCGCTAGATGTTCGGATGCACAATTGGTACTTCAGGAACTAAAAGCTTCTAATTTTCCAATGCAAAAAGTTTCTGTAATTGCACGGAATGCAGAAGAAGAAAGTGATATTGCTGGTGTTGATGTTAAAAAGCACACTGGCAATACATCTGAAGAAAATGCTGCTGGAGCCTTTACTAGTAGTACTTTAGGCGGTCTTGATGGTTTAGTATCCGGTCTAGCTCTCAGGGCAATTCCTGGTATAGGCTCAGTTATGCTAGCCGGAGCAGATGCAACTGCGATCGCTACTACTTTAACAGGTGGTCTGCCTAGTATATTGCTAAGTTTAGGGATTTCTGAAAATCAAGCACAGGGTTACAGCGATCTTGTCTGTAAAGGTTACTATTTGGTGATAGTAACCGGCATAGATATAGAAATTCGTATTGCTAAGAGAATTTTTAATCGCTGTGATACTCAACAGTGGAGCGTTTCTGAGCCATACTCGACCCCAAATAGTCGCTATAAATACGCAGTTGGTGTTTTTAATACGCGCCAACATGCAGAAAGAGCGCTGACTGAACTAAGAACCGCTGGCTTTCCCATGAGTCAAGTATCAATAGTTGCTCAAAATACAAGCTGTCTAAGTGATATTCTTGAGGAAAACATTAGCAGTTCCCAAGATAACTATACTAATTTAGGAATTCCTGATGATCTAGCCGGATATTATGAACATCAGGTGACTCTTGGCCACTACTTAGTAGTCATCAAAGGCACTGATATTTACATAGCAGGTGCGAGAGCTATTTTAGAGAGTAACAATATCCAACATTTGAGTATCTATAGCCAATCTGAACTTGATGTGTCTAGGAGCGATCGCCAGGTTATTACGAACTTATAGCTAAACGTCAAGTTAATATCAAGATTACAATGGCATTGATGTAATACAAGTAGTCAGACACAATTAAATTCATTGGTGGAGATAGGGAACAGGTTACAAGAAAAAACTTGCGTAATTAATTCTGTCTGATTATTTATAACAGCAAAAGCCACTATATTTAGTGTTTCTAGAAATTGCGTTTTTTCGATAAACTTAATTTTTACTATCCAGCCTTTTTATTAAGTACAAAATTTGTTTAACCTTGAATAAGAATTTATAAATCAGAATTCAGGAGCGGAGCCGGAGACGTTTCTGTTAGCTCCGGTCAGAATTAAGACGTTCTCTACGAGACGCTAGCGCGAACGCGGACTCGCTAAAGCTGCGCTATCCGCCACTCGTACAAAATTCATTCTGAATTCTGACTCCTGACTCCTGACTCCTAAATTCTGTTTCGATCACAATAAAATATTAAATATGTGTTGATTTTTTGATAAAAATGTCATGTCAACATAAAACCTAAGCGACAAGATGGTAGTCTTCGAGTAAAATAATATCTGTTTCAAATAGTAAAATAGTAGCTTCATAACCAATCCTACCCATTTCTGGTTCTGAACCTATTTCCATTTCTATAAGATTTGAATACCTGCCTGGAATAATGTTGAACCGTTTGAAGATTGGAACCAAAATTGGAATAAGTTTTGCCCTGAGTTTGGCCACTCTGACCACTATTGGTCTAATCTCCTACCATAGCACCAATGAGTTAATTGAAACTTCACGCAAAGAAAACCATACCTACGAAGTTTTGAGTCAGCTTGAAGACCTCAACTTACAACTTACAACTGCTGAGACTGGGCAACGCGGTTACATTATTACTGGAGAAAAGCGCTATTTAGAACCTTATAACGCTGCTCTTGAATCACTAAATCAAAAAATTAAGGAACTTCAAAATTTAACAGCAGATAACCCCAACCAACAAAATCGGCTTGATATGTTGCAGCCATTGCTAACGCAGAGAATGGCTGTAATGAAAGATGTCATTGAAATACGGCAAAGCCAGGGTTTAGAAGCTACCCAAAAAGCTGTTTTGACAGACGAGGGTAAGCGGCTAATGGATCAAATCCAAAAAGTTATTCAGGCGATGAAAACTGAGGAGAGCGCACTGCTGAAACAGCGCTCTGAGAAGGCACAAGCAGCTGCCCAGCAAACGCTCGGCAGTATTGTCTATAGTATTCCCTTATTTTCCGTAATCTTAGCTTTAATTGGATTTTCCCTGACCAGACATATCTCAGTACCGCTGAAACGAGTTTCTGATTTAGCAGAAAAAATGGCGGATGGGGATTTATCGGTAAGTTTACCAGATAGCGATCGCCAGGATGAAATTGGTGTGTTGACGCGCACCTTCAACCAGATGATTATTAATCTGCAAAACACAACTAAAAAAAATGATGAGCAAAACTGGCTAAAGTCTAATTTGGCTGAATTTACCCAAATGCTCCAAGGAAAGCGAAATCTGGAAAGTGTATCTAGCCTAATCTTGTCGCATTTAGCACCACTGGTTGGAGCATCCCAGGGCGTTTTTTATGTTATGGACTCCGTAAACGACCAGCCAATGCTGAAGTTATTGAGTAGTTATGCTTATAAAGCCCGCAAAAACTTGGCAAATCAGTTTCGCTTGGGCGAAGGACTAGTAGGACAATCCGCTCTCGAAAAACAAAGAATCCTCCTCACAGAAGTTCCTAGTGACTATATCCGCATCAGTTCTGGCTTGGGAGAAGCACCGCCACTAAATATTATTGTGTTGCCCATACTATTTGAAATGCAAGTAAATGCCGTAATTGAACTTGCCTCTTTTGGGCCTTTTAATGAGTTGCACCTAAAATTTCTAGAGCAATTGAGTGAAATTCTTGGTGTATTTTTAAATAATATTGCTTCCCAAGTGCAAACCCAACAACTACTTGAAGAATCTGTTGCTTTAACAGAAGAACTGCAAAGCCAGCAAGAAGAACTACAGCAGAGCAATCAACGCTTAGAAGAACAGGCGCACGAGTTACAAGAATCACAATTTCTTGTGAAGCAGTCTAACGAAGAATTGCAACAACTAAATGAGGAATTAGAAGAAAAAGCAGAATTGTTAGAAGTGCAAAATCGGGAAGTTGCCCGCAAGAACCAAGAAGTTGAACGGGCGAGACAGTCTTTGGAAGAAAAAGCGGAACAATTGGCGTTGTCTTCCAAATATAAATCAGAATTTCTCGCGAATATGTCCCACGAACTGCGGACACCGTTAAATAGCCTGTTAATTTTAGCAAGGCTGCTAGCAGATAACTCTCTTAACAACTTGACCGACAAACAGGTAGAGTACAGCCGGACTATTTACTCGGCTGGAAACGATTTGCTGGAGTTAATTAATGACATTCTAGATTTGGCAAAAATTGAGTCGGGTACTATGTTGCTCGATATTGAGCAAATTGCTTTAGTAGATTTGCAGACATCTCTAGAGCAGACTTTCCGGCAACTTGCTCACAATAAAGAACTCAGTTTTACTATTGAATTAGATGAGAATTTACCACCAACAATTTATAACGACTCCAAACGCCTGCAACAAGTGCTGAAAAATCTTCTAGCTAACGCCTTTAAGTTTACAGAACAGGGAGGCGTGAAGTTACAAATTAGCATGGCAGATGAGGCAGCCCAAGTTGATAATTCTATGATTGCTTTTGCAGTTAGCGACACGGGTATAGGCATTCCAGCCGAAAAGCAGAAGATTATTTTCGAGGCATTTCAGCAAGCAGATGGCACTACCAGCCGCAAGTACGGAGGAACTGGCTTGGGCTTATCCATCAGCCGCGAATTGGCTCAACTGTTGGGTGGAAGAATTGAACTAATCAGCCAACCAGAACAGGGAAGCACCTTCACCCTCTATTTGCCCAGGCGACAGGAAAAGAATGCTAAAAATCCTCTCACTACACCACCCCCTGAGCCAACTACCTCTATTAGTGCAGCATCGACCATAAAAGAAGTACCAATGGTCGAAAAAAGATCCACAAATGTGGATACTTCAGCATCCGCGAAAGTACTTACCACTTTCCCCAGCGAAATTCCAGATGACCGGGAAATTATTCAACCAGGCGATCGCGTTTTGCTAATTATTGAGGATGATGATAAATTCGCCCGCATCTTACTAGATATGTCACGTGAGCAGGGTTTTAAAACCATTGTTGCTTTACACAGCAAACAAGGTCTAGCACTAGCAGAACAGTTTAAACCCAATGCGATTATGCTAGATATCCACATGCCAGAGATGGATGGTTGGACGGTGTTGGATCGTCTGAAGCATAAACCAGATACCAGACATATACCAGTACACATACTTTCTGTTGATGAAAGACAGCAACGGGGATTACATCTAGGGGCGATTACCTATCTACAAAAACCTGTTTCTCCAGAAGCGCTAACTCAAGTATTGACTGAGATTAAAGGCTTTATTGAACGTCAGGTGAAAAATCTCCTCATCGTAGAAGATGACCCCGTACAAGCTCAAAGTATTATCGAACTGATCGGTAATGGCGATGTTCAAAGTACAGCAGTGGGTACGGGAGCAGAAGCCCTCTTGATTTTGCGATCGCATCACTTTGATTGTATGGTGTTGGATCTGGGTCTGCCCGATATGAGTGGGTTTACACTCATTGAGCAGATAAAACTTGAACCCAAGCTTTTGAAACTGCCGATTATCGTTTACACCGGCAAAGAACTCAGCCGCCAAGAAGAAACCCAACTGCGGGGGCTAGCAGAGACAATTATCATTAAAAATGTGCGATCGCCAGAGCGGTTGTTAGACGAAACTGCCCTATTCTTACATCGCGTACAAGCAAATTTGCCGCCACCAAAGCGTCAAATGCTAGAGCAATTACATCAAACTGACCCGGTGCTGGCTAATCGGAAAATTTTGATTGTAGATGATGACCTCCGAAATATTTTTGCTCTCACCAGCTTTTTAGAAAGTTATCAAATGCAAGTGCTATTTGCCGAAAATGGCAGAGATGGCATAGAGAAGCTGCAAACTAATCCTGAGATTAATATAGTTTTGATGGATATCATGATGCCGGAAATGGATGGTTACGAAACCACCCGCGCCATCCGCCAGCAACAACAGTTTCGTTCCTTACCAATAATTGCTTTAACTGCCAAAGCTATGCCAGGTGACAAGGAAAAGTGCATCCAAGCTGGAGCCTCTGACTACATTACCAAACCTGTAGATACTGAACAACTGCTTTCACTACTCCGGGTTTGGCTGTATCGGTGAGGAAGCAGGTAATAGAGTTCGGTTAAAGGGGAAAGGGGAAAGGGGAAAGGGGAAAGGTTTTAAATACATCCTTTACCCCTTAACCCTTAACCTTTTCCCACAATCATCTTCTCCAAAGCAACCTGTAAATCTTTTGTCAAATCGCTCACAGCTTGTCTAGACGCGAGGCGATCGCCCTGACAATTGCGAAAGCGTTCCGTAACTAAAATTGGCTCCCCCACGGTGATTTGTGCCTGTCGCAAACCTAACCGAGGTCGTCCCGGAAGCGTTGTATCTTGAATTCGGGAAAGCATATCGAATATAAGCAAAGCTGTTTCCGCAAACCGTTCCGTCGTCGGTTGTTCCTGAATATAGGTAGCTGTGACTGCAACAAAACTTTCCACTATTCGCATGTGCCGCATTCGCAAGTCTGCTTCCTCTGCAATCCAGTCTGCTAAACCGCGTTTAAAGGGTGCTAAAGCATTGATATCTGGCAAATCTTCCCGATAAATGTAATTCCAGCCAGCTTCTTCCAAGCGGCGACAGCGGTCAATAAAATTACCCTGCGCCTGAACTCCAAAATATTCCTCGGTAACTTGTAATGCCTTATCTAGCAAGCGATGCAGTCGGGCAATTAATACCTGATTAGGAGTAGCAGATTCATCAATTGAGATGGTTTTTGGGATGTCTTGATGATAGAAACGACGATAAAACTCTTCCATCTCGGTAATCAGATATTCAGCTAACCTACAGAGGCGCTGATAGTAAATCTCTTCACGATTGCCCGAATCAATTTCCTTTACTGGTAAGCCACTATCAGCTTCCAACTTACTCAACAACCAATCCAGTTTAGACCAGGGTGGCTCGGCGTAACGATATTGAATAGCGATCGGCAAAATGATCACAGTCTCAGTCCGATTAGCTTTTTGCAAGTCTTCTACACACCAGAACCCCATTTGAGCAACACCTGGTTCCAGTGGACTAACAATACCACTATGACCATTAGTACCGCCTTCCGGTGCCACTGCGATCGGTAGTTCGCCATTAGCAAACAACTCTCGTGCAGTTTGGATAGCTTGCCGATCTAGTCGCCTACCGCGATGAACCGGCACACCTCCCAGCCGAGAGAACAACCAACCTAGCCACTTTCCAGCCCAAACCGTCATACCCCGATCATAGAGAAAATAGCTGTGAACCAGTGATTGTAGTGTAATACCTTCCTGACGAGCGACTTGTGGCACAATGCGAGAAAGCAAATACAGCATACAGAGGGGATCTTCCACCTCTGGGTGACGAAATGCCAACAAAAAACGAATTTTTCCAGCCTGGAATTGTTGATAAAGTTCAGCTAATACCTCAACATTCGTGGCTTCAATCTTGACAATTCCAGCTGGTAGCCAAGGGCGAGTGCGAAACCGTAGTGCGATCGGCAATAACCACCGAACAATCTGGAGTACCAGCGGGTTCAATCGTTGGGGAATAAATTTCAGTGGTGGTTGAGTAGAGTGAATCGATCTAGGCAAGTCGCTCTCCAGATTGTATTTTTAGCGATTGTACAACGTGGGGTCTTAGTTTTGCGTAAACCTGGAGCTTCTTAAAAGAGTGGGCGTGTTTCTCTTGGACTAATGAGTAATAACTAATGACTCCGCGCAGTGGTTTGATTTTTAGGAAAATTTCGGAATAAATAGCCAAACACAGCTAAGTTCAACACAAAAATAAACATTTTTATAGGAGAGATACCCTGAATTAATTCATAAATTTCTGGTGGAATACTGATACCGACAAGTCCCAATACCAAGACATGGGCCCAACGTTTTTCGTACCATAAACCAATGGCTTCAATAGTGGTAACAATAGCATATATTCCTGTTCCAATACCGCTAAATGCCAAGGTTCGAGGATTTAAGTTAATAACTTTCTTTAAAAGCCAATCAATAATCATCGACTTACCTTCTAAAACATAATTTTCTGAAAAAGCCTCTAGAGTTTGATAATTTTTTAATGTCAATAATAAAGCAATCGAAGTAATCATAAGCAGCAAAGCGGCAAATGATTTGTAGAGAACAATTGCTACTAATCCCAATGGACGCTTTTTCAAACAACCCCCTAAGTATAGATAAATCAAAATTTGATTAACTAGTTATGGATGATGCTAACTAAGACGCTTATTGTAGCAGTACTTAATCGCCCTATCTTTCCACTTTTCCCAAGAAGTCAACTAGGGAAACTTCAACAATTGAAGAAGAATTCAGAAGTCAGAATGGGCTAAACGCCCCGCTACCGCTAACAGGAGTCAGAATAAAGACGCGACGCTCGTTCGCCCTTGGCGTCTCCCCTTGGGAGAAGACTCGCTAACGCGGACTCGCTAACGCTGCGAAGCACCGCCAGTCATACAGAAAACATTGCTGTTAGCGGATAGCTAAGGTTTAGCCCATTCTGACGACTGACTCCTGAATTCTGTTCGATAAATTACTACTAACTACTTGTGGGATGGGCGGAAAAGCCCGCGGAGTTCACAGGAGAGGTGAGACGCCCATCCTACAATAAATATTGGAATATTTTATTACTTGGAAGGCGCTTGTATATGCGTAGGTGTAGCCCAACCCAGGCATCACACATTTCAATAAACATCTTCAATGGAGGTTAGCGGACTCGAACCGCTGACATCCTGCTTGCAAAGCAGGCGCTCTACCAACTGAGCTAAACCCCCGTAAAATTAAAATAGTAGGTAACTTTGATTGCCGTTGTTATTGTAACTTATATTGTTCCATTATCAAAGGGATGAAGCCAGAAAATATCCAAGTTGTTGCAGCACTGTATAAATTTGTCAAGCTGCTAGATTTTGCCGAGAAACGAGATCCTTTGCTGTCTTACTGCCAAGCCCAAGGTGTCAAGGGGACTATTTTGCTGGCACAAGAGGGCATTAACGGTACAATTGCAGGTTCGCGTCAGTCCATTGACTCAGTTCTCCGGTTTTTGCGTTCTGACCCTCGTTTAGCAGACCTAGAATCTAAAGAGTCCTATACCGAAACTCCGCCCTTTGAGCGGATGAAGGTGCGGTTGAAGCCAGAAATTGTCACTTTAGGGTTGCCGGAAATTGACCCAAATGAGCAAGTTGGTACTTATGTCAGTCCCCAGGAATGGAATGATCTAATTTCTGATCCAGAAGTAACCGTGATTGATACCCGCAATGATTATGAGGTAAATATCGGTACTTTCCAAGGCGCAGAAAATCCCCAAACTGGCTCATTCCGAGAATTCCCCGATTATGTGCGTCACCATCTCGACCCAACTAAACACAAAAAGGTTGCTTTGTTTTGTACAGGCGGCATTCGCTGTGAAAAAGCCTCATCTTTTATGCTTGCCCAAGGTTTTGCAGAAGTCTATCATCTCAAAGGCGGCATTCTCAAGTATTTGGAGGAAGTTCCAGCACAAGAAAGTTTATGGCAAGGCGAATGTTTTGTCTTTGACGAGCGGATAACTGTTAGTCATGGATTAGAAGAAGGGAGTTGTGAGCGGTGCTTCTGTTGTGGGCGTCCGATTTCTGAGGAAGATAAGGTGTCTCCAAAGTATGAGCAAGGTATCTCTTGTCCCTATTGTTTTGATAGCCTCACCGAAGAGAAAAGAGCGCGTCAAGAAGAAAAATGGCGTCACTACCAAAGGGAACAGGGAATAGGGAATAGGGAATAGGGAATAGGGAATAGGGAATAGGGAACAGGGAACAGGGAATAGGGAATAGGGAATAGGGAATAATTAAGAGTTTTATCTCTGGGAGTAAGATAAATATGTAACTAAGCACGGGCTGTTTTAGGTGTGGTCTAATTCCTCTTTTCTATTACTTTCCGTTCCTTCTTTAAATAGCTTCAGTCAAGGATAATTCGGAATTTAAGGGCAAAATTACTGTAAATTTAGTACCGACTCCAACTTGACTTGTGACACTGATTTTACCCCTATGAGCATCAACGCACCTTTTAACGATTACTAACCCCAATCCAGTACCCTGAATTGATTGGACATTTGAGGCTCGGTAGAATGATTCAAAAAGTCGAGTTTGGTCTGCTTCGGGAATACCCATACCTTGATCTTGAATATAAAAAATTGCTACTTTCTCAATCGGGTCGCATATTAAATCAAACTGAATGTTGCCTCCTCTGGGAGAATATTTAACCGCGTTTGAAAGTAGATTTACTAACATATAATGTAGGAGTCCTTGATCCATTACAGCAGATGTGTTTTCACTATGACAGGTAAAAACAATTTCACACACGCTAGTTTCAACAATAGAAAAATCTTCGACTAACTCTCGACAGAATTGCTGTAAGTTAAGTGGAGTAGGGTTATATATGAGTTTTTCTGCTTCCGCTCGACCCATAAATAGCACTTCTTCCATAAGTTTTTCTAAAGATTGCACAGCACCTTGAATTCGCTTTAAATAAACGCCTTTTTTTGCATCTGTTAAATTTGCTCCTTGCATTTCGATGAGTTCTACTGCCGTTTGAATAACAGTTAGCGGATTACGAAACTCATGAGATACGGTAGAGATAAATAGTGATTTGAGACGGTTAAGTTCTTGCTCCTTCTCTAATGCTTGCTCTAGCAATTTTGTTTGGCGTCGTTCGCTAAGATCCCAGAAAACAACTACTACACCATTTATCTGGTCAGATCCTCGTTTTAGTGGTGAAGCACTATCGCCAATTGGAATTCTTTTTCCGTTTTTTGTAATCAGAGATGTGAATTCCCCTAAATAAACAACTTGTTGCTCCCGTAGCACTTTTGTCACAGGGTTTTCTAATGTAGTCTCTGTAACTTCATCGACAATATGAAAAATTTTCGTCGCCTCATTTCCTAAAGCATCTTCTTGCTGCCAGCCAGTCAGCGCCTCAGCTGCGGGATTCATGAATGTCACTGCTCCCTGCTCATTGGTCGCGATGACAGCATCACTCATCGAATTTAAAAGGGTTGCTAACTGATCTCGATTCTCTCGCAGGTCACGTTCTAACTGGTGTTTTAAAAGACCGATCTCGATCGCTATTCTTAAATCTTTTGTAGTAAATGGTTTAACAATGTATCCGAAAGGTTGGGTAAGTTTGGCTCTTTCTAAAGTATGATCATCACCATAAGCAGTTAAAAAAATTACAGGAACGTCTAACTGCTCACGGATCTGACTAGCGGTAGCAATACCGTCCATCTCACCTTTAAGAATAATATCCATTAATACTAGTTCTGGCTGAGTTTCCGATGCTTTGGCAATGGCAACTTTTCCAGATGAAGCTGTACCCGTAACAATGTATCCTAATTGAGTGAGTTGGCTAGCAATAGTTCTAGCCACAATCACTTCATCTTCAACGACTAAAATCCTAGCTTGACCCATTTGATATTTATTGATGCAAAGTTAACTGCGTGAATTGAATTTTGAATCCTGTTCCATGATTTCGTTCTAGAGTAATGTCGCCTTCGAGTTGTTCTATAACCAAGTCATATACTAACGACAGACCCAAAGAATCAGTATTTTTCCAATCTAAATTATCTGGTAAACCAATCCCATTGTCTCGGATGGTCATCTCGATGCTATTACCGATATTGCGTAGAGCAATGCTGATTGTGCCTGCTTGTTGGTTGGGAAAAGCGTGCTTGAGGGCATTGGAAATTAATTCATTAATAACCAATCCACAGGCAATAGCTTGGTCAACATTCAAACTCACTGAATCTATATCAGTTTCTAAACCGATTCTACCAGGCCATATTTGATAGGAAATTAGTAAGCTTGCTGCTAAATTATGGATGTAGTCAGCAACATCAATTTGCCCAATATTAGCGGAAGTATACAAATTTTTATGAATTAGAGATATTGATTCAATTCGGTTCTGACTTTCTCGAAGAACTTTGATTACTTCCGGATCTTTGAGTGTTTGAGACTGAAGTTGTAATAAGCTGGAGACAATTTGCAAATTATTTTTAACTCGATGATGAACTTCCTTTAAGAGAACTTCTTTTTCAGCCAAGGCATTTTTTAATTTCACTTGAGCTTTTTGTCTTTGAACAAGTTCAGTTTGAGCTTGCTCAAAGATGCTGGATTGTTGAATTGCGATCGCTAATTGGACTGTAAGTTGATCGAGCAAATCTAATTGATTTTCTTCCCAATCGCGGAAACCAGAGCATTGGTGAGCAACCAATAAACCCCAAAGGTGAGAGCCGGGGCTTTGAGAGCCTACTTCTAGCAATATGGGTACAACTAAATTTGCTTTGACTTCAAACTGTTCTAACAGGCGAACATGACAATCAGTGAGTCCAGCTTCGTAAATATTAGCGATCGCTCGTTTGCGTCCCTGATAATACTCCACTCCTGCACCTGTTTGAAAACACGTATCATGAATCTCTACACCCAAAGAAACTGTCCATCCAGGTTCCACCGATTCAGCCACAATTGTGCCGATCATCTCTGAGTCAAACTGATAAACTACTACTCGATCAACCCCAAGTAAATCTCGCACTTCTTTAACTGTTGCATTCAAAATATCTTGGAGATTCAAAGATTGACGAATCCGTTGAGCAACGGTTCGCATCAATTGCTCCCGCTCGGCTTGAGCTTTTAAAGCAAGTTCAGTTTGCTTACGTTCTGTGATATCTTGTCCAATACCAATAATTTGACCATTTGAAAGTTTAATATTAGTCCAAGAAGTATCCAATAAACGACCATCGCGCACCTGAGTTCTAAAGTCACTCCAATTGCGTTGTGCAGACTGAACAAAACTTATTACATACTGTCGATATTCAGAATTAGGATATAACGCTTCCAAGACATCATGAGTTTGGCAATCTTGAAGTTTCCAACCGAGAATATTTTCCCATTCTTGGTTCACCCACTGAAGTTTACCATTGGGAGCAATGAGGGCAATCATTAACGGTATATTCTCAAAAATTCTCCGTAAAAACTCATTTTGCTCTTGGAGTTTTGTCTCAGCATTTTTTCGGTCATTAATATCATTAAATACTGTTAAAATCGCTGACTCATTGTTAAAATTTAAATATTGTAGTGAAGCGATCGCCCAAAAATAAGTTCCATCTGCTCTTTTTAATTGAAGTTCATAATTATGAATAAAACCATGTTGATTAAGAAGTTTTAATAGCACTTCTAAATCTGCCAGATTATGATATAAATCTAATAAGTTTTTGTGATTGACCAAATACTCTGTAGAGAACCTAAATGTTTGAAGCAACTCTGGGTTAGCGTATAAAATCAAACCATCAGATGCACGAGAAATAATTAATGGAACAGGAATAGCTTCAGAAACAACTTGAAATCTAGCTTCACTTTCCTGAAGAGTTTTTTCTATTTGTTTATGTTGTGTAATGTCTCGGATATTAGCCAAACGAGCTTGGTGACAAGCATAGTCTATTAAATGTGTGACAATTTCAACATCAATAATCTGTCCATCTTTTTGCCGATGTCGCCATTGTCCAGTAAAGTGTAAGTGAGAGTAATTTTGTTCTAAATATTCCAAGAAGATAGGCATATCTTCTGGAGGGCAAATGTCAGTTATTCGCATTTGCAAGAACTCTTTTTGTGAGTAGCCGTAGTGGACAACAGCAGCTTCATTTACATCTAAAAATTGTAGATTACTCTGGTTATATATCCACATTGGATTGGGATTTTTAGAAAAAAGAAGATTAAAACTCCTTTGACTATCATCAATAAGTTTTTTCCGATGTAATTCTAAATACCTGATTACTTGTCGAGCTAACTGTTGTAAGGCTACTTGCTCTTTAACACTCAAGTTTCGCGGTGCAAAATCAATTACACAAAGACTACCTAATGCAAAGCCACTTGAGGTAATGAGGGGAATTCCCGCATAGAAGCGAAAATAATTATTTGATGTTACCAGGGGATTTGTAGCAAACCGTTCATCTTGCAAAGCATCCGGGATGATTAATATTTGACTTTGCAAGATAGTATAGCTACCAAAAGAAACGCTGCGAGGAACTTCTGATATAGTTACTCCAATTTTTGACTTGAACCATTCTCGTTTTTCATCAACTAGACTAATCAGGGCGATTGGTGTTTCACAAAAGTTAGCAGCTAGTTGAGCTAGTTCATCAAAAACTTCTTCTGGTGGCGTATCTAAAATTTGATATTCATTAAGTATTTGTAGACGTTGGCTTTCATTTTCAGGAAATAGCATTAGTGGTTATGTGAAAAAAATTTTATTAAATATCAGATTTAAGCAAAATAATTAAAATCTACGGAATGAAAATTGTGTTTTTCTTAACGTTTTTAATGCCAGATTACATTAGCTAAAGCCTATGCTGAAGTTAATCAATGTTTTTACTCTATAAGATTGTTAAGATATTTATTTTTTGTAGGAATAATTTCCTCCATTTGAATGGGTATTTGGGGTTGCTTAAGGGTGGTTTTCAAAAAATAATATGCACCATCAGTATTTTTATCAAACTATAGGCAGTTTTTGCAACCTCATCAATAAATAAATTTAGCAAGGAAGTTCACTTGGTAATACTAAGAAGTTATAAAATAAGTAATAACACGGAAATATACGGAGATTGATAATTCCACTCCCAACTCCTGAGCTAAATTTACGATAGTTTACTACAGCAAAGCTTCAAGAAGTATTTTCCGAAATTAAACCACATCGAACCCAAAAAAAAGTTGACAATTTACGTCAACACTGAAGTAATGATTGTACCACCGTACAATCATTCTATGAGGTAAGATTTTTTACAGAATATATTTACTGGCAAAAGTGTAGGTTAGGAAATGAACCGCATACTTCTACGGCAAGATACGCGTAGCTTCTCGCAGATAAGAATCTTTGTGGACTTGGTGTTATTTGCGGTGGTCTGCACTATATTTTATCTTGGGCGTCCTAATGTAGTGATATATAAAACTGCTTCATCACTAGGGATACCCAAAACTTCATTTACTTGGTCATCAAAAAATCCACCGATACCACTGACACCTACATTCAGATGCATTGCGGCTAAATTCAAGCGCTGTCCTAAATGACCGGCATCCATGTGTAAGTAACGGTAAACGCGATCGCCATATTGTGCGATCGCAGCTTTCAAATCCGCTGTATGAAATAACACCGCTGCGGCATCCCGCCCTAATTCTTGCCCTAAACAGAGAAAATGTAACTCTCGCCGAAAGTTTTTAAACCGAATTTGGCGTAATTCTTGGGCTTTGGGTGCGTAATAGTAACAACCCGCCTCCAATCCTTTAACTCCGCAAACAGCAATAAATGTTTCTATTAAATTCAGATCAAAGTAGTCTGGAGAAATATCTAAACTTTGGTCGATGTAATTTTGTGGTTGGTAAGTGAAATCGAGTAAACTTTTCAACTCATCGAAGCTTAAATCATCACCATTATAAGCGCGGGTAGAGCGTCGCTTGTACATAGTGATTTCCAGTTCTGACAACTTTTTTCCCCAGTTTATAGGTGCGGTGGTGGTGGGAATTTTCAAACAAAAAGGAAAGTTGTATTTATCCTCCAAAGATTTTTCTTGTTTGATAACTGGTAGATTGAGATTGCCAGTTATACCTGATTGGATTTGGGTGTGTCGATGGAAATATGTCAGCAGTTCGCCATCGGGGATTTGGGGATAACTAGTTTCGGTGGCGGAAGGTAAAGCAGTACATCCCAATGGCAAATTTTGATTAACATCTAACAAGTCTGCCAGAGGTAAGACAGCGATCGCACCTTCTTGTTGCGGATCAACATAAAGCAGATCGTTAACTGATTCATCCACAAAGCCGCCGATTAAATGGGGACGATAATCAGTAATCGCAGCAGCTAACTCGATATTACCCAACAAGTGTCCCGTATCTAGGAAAATCCGACGATAAGCCCGATCTTCATAGCGCCACGCAGAACGATAGAATACCGCAGTGACAATAATTGCCAGTTGGGTATTTTCTAAAGAAGGATGCCAGAAACAAGCTGCTTGGAGAGTTTGCCAAACATCACTTTCCCAATAGTGCATGAGAGAATGAGTCCGACACTGGTAGTTATATAGACCAGGCGGCAATAACGACGTCCCACGGGAAACCACATACACTTCGGCAGGGTATAATCCGCCTGCACTGGGAGCAGCGCGTAAATACACAGCACTACCCATAGAAGGCATTTTCGCCGTCAATCCATAGCTGCGAAACAACAGCCTTGAGAGTCTTTGCCACCATTGAGCATCTGGATTATTAGCATAAGCCTCTGCTTTTTCTTGGATATAGGGTTTGAGATCAAAAGTAGAGCCGATTTTGTACTCTTTAAAGGGCACTGGCTGTTTAGTCCAGTCTAACCGCTGATTTTTGGAGGCGAGAGTCTCAGGATTGTATTTAGTCCGTTCGTGATAATGCTGGGCAATTGATTGGTGTAATTCTGGCATAGTACTTTCAATATCCTTGGGGCATCCTTTATTTTTGATCTTGGCATTCATTAGCCTCATTGTTTCGTGTCAATTGGTACAATCCTCAGAGTCATAAAGTGGTAATTGGTAACAATTGATTGGGGAGTGGGGAATGGGGCATTGGGCATTGGGCATTGGGCATGGGGCATTTGGGTATTAGTTATTTTTGTCTCCCTTGTCTCCCTTGTCTCCCAGTCCCCAATCCCCAATCCCCAGCCCTTCGCAGTACCATATAAACGCAAAACTATCTACAGCTGGATGTGTAATGATGCCTGTGCGTCAAACTTTATCAAAGCCTGATATCCAACTTTCTTATTTGGAGTGGAACCAAGGTAAAGAACCTTTACTGTTATTACATGGTTTAGGCGACCATGCTCTGGTGTGGTCTAGTTTAGGAGATTATTTGGCGGCAGACTACCACATAGTTGCACCAGATATGCGCGGACATGGCCAAAGTAGCAAGCCAGAGATAGATTATAGCTTTGAGAGTGCGATCGCAGACCTTGAAGCACTCATGGATCATCTTGGATGGACTTTTGCCCATATTGTCAGTCACTCGTGGACAGGCAAATTAGCCGCCATCTGGGCAAGAGAAAACCCAAAGCGGTTGCGGAGTATAATTCTGGTCGATCCGATTTTCATCTGGAAGATGCCCAGTCTTCTCAGGGTAACTTTTCCAACGTTGTATCGCTTCTTGCCTTTTCTCAAAAGCATGGGCCCCTTTGCCAGCTACGAAGCAGCTGAACAACAAGCACAACAGTTAAAGCAATATCAAGGATGGAGTTCCTTACAGCAGCAAGTCTTCCAAGCAGGAATAGAACAAAAACCCGATGGTAGTTGGGGCAGCAAATTTACCATAGCCGCCCGCGACGGGATTTTTGAGGCAGTAATGCAAGTGCCAGGTTTTACAATTCCCCTTGACACTCCTGCCCTATTCATCCAGCCAAAACAAGGACTGAACCGCCAAAATTGGCAAATCCAACCCTACAAAACCCACCTTAAAAACTTACGCATCTGTCAAGTTCCCGGCAATCATTGGCCATTTTTGACACAACCAGAAGCATTTAACCAAACAGTGGCAGCTTTCTTGGCAGAACACAGATAGAAAATCTCATGATTATTTAGACGGGATTATCATACGGCAACAGAAGAATTAATAGGAGCAATGTCTAGGGAGATTGGGCATGGGGCATTGATTATTCCCCCATCTCCCTCATCTCCCCCATCTCCCCCATCTCCCTCATTCCCCATTACCCACTCATGAGCCTTTGTATCAATCCCGTTTGCCCTCAACCAAATCACCCGAATAATCATCAAAACCGCTTTTGTCAAAGTTGTGGTTCCCATCTAGAATTGCTAGGGCGTTATCGAGTGGCGTGCCTGTTGAGTGAAAAAACAGGGTTTAGTAAAGTTTATGAGGCATACGAACAAGATACCCCCAAAATCCTCAAGATACTCAAAGAGGATCTATCAAGCGACGCCAAAGCAGTAGAACTATTTCAGCAAGAAGTAACCGTGTTGGGACAACTCAAGCATCCCGGCATTCCTAAAGAAGATAGTTACTTCCAGTATCAAACCCGAAATGGTTTAGTGTTGCATTGCATAGCAATGGAAAAAATCGATGGCTACAACTTAGAACAGTGGCTAAAGCAGCAGAATTGCCCCATATCCCAAGAACAAGCCATAGATTGGTTAAGACAATTGCTAGAAATTTTGGATGTAGTGCATGGTAAACAGTATCTACATCGAGATATTAAGCCATCTAACATCATGATTAGATTTCCCCTTGATAAGGGTTGCAGGAATCTAGTACTGATTGATTTTGGCACGGCCAGTGAAATTACTAAAACCTACCAAGACCAACTAAGCAACAGCGACAAAATGACAGCACTTATGTCATCTGGCTACAGCGCCCCAGAACAAATGAATGGTCAAGCAGTACCGCAATCAGATTTCTTTGCTTTGGGACGCACATTTGTATTTTTGCTGACGGGATACCATCCTTTGGATATGTATGATGTCCAGCACAATTTATTGCACTGGCAAAATCATGCAATTCATATTTCACCCTTACTGTTGAATTTAATTGATTGGCTAACAGCATTGGATATAGAAAAACGTCCTGCCAATACCCAGGAAATTTTGCATTCCCTAGAAGAAATTGAAACTCAACTAACGGAGCCGACTCCTATAGATATTAATATACTAAATCTTTCTCAAATTGAAAATTTACCTCAGTCTGTTAATGACAACTTATTACCTGTAAATAAACAACCCGAAAAAGTGCCCATATTGACTTTTTTTGCACTGCTGCTAGTGGCGTTAGGATTGCTTAGTATACTGGCTTTAGCAACACGAAAATCAGATTTTTCTGGAATGTCAAATTACAGACAATATCCAGAAAAAAAAGGTAATATTGATTATTTTGATTATAAAGAAGGTAGAGATAGTCAGGGAAGGATAGCCGAATTTAATATAGCTATTTTATCACTAGAATATAAATGGCTTGCAGGTAGTAATTTTCAAGTTAAATATAATGATGAAATTATTAGTGTTGACCTTTTAAATCTGAATTTACAACAAGAAACTATAGAGAAGGTAATGGAAGATTCCAATGAAATCATCTCCGTGGGCACAGCTTCTTGTAAGGGTGATACAGCAGTTCAAGAACGTGTGGCTTTAGAACGTTCCAAACAAATACAAGTTTTAGCTAAAAAACTATTTATTAATATACCAAGCATTAAAAGTTATCGCTTATTGAATTTGGGTCAATTTCAGCGAAGTGATTGTCAGAAAAATCAGAATTTAACTACATATCAGAGAAGTGTAATAATCATTGGTGTTAAAAGAGAATCAGCAGGTGTGATTCTGGATGAGGCGCTACGCAATAGGTTAGAAAAAAAGCCTTTTGCTGATTTTAAATTAGAAGATTATTCTTTGGGGTCGGCACAGAAATTTAAGACGATACCGGGTACTTTATAAAATCTCTAGCAAAGTAGATCAGTACATCGGCGTAGCCCTGCCACTTGAGCCATAAACTACAACTATGGTCATCTACATCTCCTATGGCTAAAACAGCAGATATTAGCACTAAGCGATTAATCAGCCTCGCACCCGAAAATTGGGTAAAATGGGTAACACAGATTCCCGATATTGCATCTGGAGAAATTATCAACTCCGAATTCCAGTGGATTAGCCGTGAGAGTGATGTATTAGTCCGCGCCACCAGTCCCCAATATGGCGAATTTATAGTACTTAACGAGTTACAATTACGTTACAAGCCTGAAATGCCCAAACGGATGCGGGCTTATGCAGCACTGGCAGAAGAAAAGTACAATTTGCCCACATATCCAGTACTGGTTAACATCCTCAAAGAAAGTGATGTTGAAATCCCCACCAGCTATGAATCGCAATTTGCAGGTTTACATGCGCGTCAAGACTACCGCGTTATAAACCTTTGGGAAGTCGATGTGGACATCGCTTTTACTCAAGCTGTTCCCTCCTTGCTTCCCTTTGTCCCAATTCTCAAGGGAGGTGCAGAAGAATCGACTGTGCAACGGGCATTGCAAATTCTCCGCGCCGATGAGCAATTGAGCCAGTTAGAAACCGTTATGGCTTTTTTTGCTACCTTCGTATTAGACAGCGCTATAGTTCAGCAAATCATGAGGTGGGATATGGCAGTGTTACGCGAATCTCCCTGGTATCAGCAAATTTTGAGAGAAGGGGAAGAACGTGGGGAAAAACGTGGGGAAGAACGAGGACGGCGAGAAGGACGGCAAGAAGAGATACTGTCAGGTATTGAACTCGCTTTGGAGATAAAATTTGGCGTTGAGGGATTGCAACTGATGCCAGAAATCTCTCAAATTTTAGATTTAGATAGATTAAAAGCAATTCAGCAGGGAATTAAGAGCGTGAATACTCTAGATGAATTACGGCAATTAATTTGAAGAAGAATTCAGGAGTCAGAATTCAGGAGCGGAGCCGAAGACGCTCCGCCTCCGGTCAGAATAATGAGTGGAGGATTCCCACCCACCACTACGTTATCCGCCAGTCGTACAGAATTTATTCTGACTCCTGACTTCTGAATTCTGTTTGGATAAATTGTTCATGCTCCCATCCCAGAATACCGCTTCAAACCCGCACGCCAAAGCAAGCGATTCACACCCAAAAATACTAATATCCAACCCACCATTGACCAAAATCCCTGCCCTAAATTCACGGGTAGCCCTACCAAAAGACTTGCGGGAAAATCAATCAAATAGGGAAAAGGCGTAAACATAACTATTTTCCGTACAGGTTCAGGAAAGACTTCTAAAGGTGCTATCAGACCAGATAAAAATAAATAAAATAAAAACCAGAAATTTTCTAAAGCGCTAGCTCGTTCTGTCCAAAAGGCAAACATAGCAAAAGTGTACTGAATCAAAAACCGCAAAGTAAAAGCTAGCCCCGCAGCCAATGTAAAGAGTAAAAACCTATCCAAACTTGGTATCCAAAAAGCTTGGGGATAGAGAATGAAAAATAATCCCACTAATAAAAAAGTAAACATTAGGCGGGCAAATCTTTCAGAAATATGCGCCGCAATATGATGCCATACTGGGTCGAGTGGTTGTAGCAACTTGGGCGAAAGCGTGCCTTCCACGACTTCTTTTTCAAAGTCCCAAATTACCCAAGCAACTGTAAGTTGTCTGACAACGAAAACCGTGATAAAGTAACGAGCAAAATCCACAGGTGATAGCCCAAACTGTCCTCCTTGTGAGGCTTGTATCCAGACACCCATAAGGATAATCGGCAAAGATCCAGCTAAAACCCATAAGATTAGTTCTGCCCGATACTCAACCATATAGGCATAGTATACTGACAGCAAAGTTAAGGCTTTTCTGATTATCCGCTTCATTTATTCACTTCCCGCTACAAAAATTACCCACCGACTCAGAATTCCCCACTCTTGTAGAGACGCGATTAATCGCGTTTCTACTCCACAACACCTGCCTGAAAAACTCTTCCAATTACTTCTTCCACAGGCGGTTCGGTGACAGTTAAATCAATTACCTCCAAATCCGCTAAAATCTGAGATACGGTGCGGGTGAGCGCCTCTCGTGATACCATAAAACGCACTGCTCGCCCTTCTAAGAGTTTCACATCACCATAGGTCATAAGTTTTTCTATTGGTAGAGGTTGGGCTAACTCTATATACACTTCTCGGTAAGGAGCAAAACGTTCTAGCAGTCCGTCTAAGCTACCGTCATACATCAGTCTTCCCTGGTGAATCAACAGCACCCGTTGACACAAAGCTGTGATGTCAGCCATGTAATGACTGGTTAATAGCACTGTAGCTTGATAACGCTGATTGTATTCGCGTAAGAACTCGCGCACCGCAGCTTGAGCATTTACATCTAATCCCAGCGTTGGTTCATCTAAGAACAATACATGGGGATGATGCAAAAGTGCTGCCAACAATTCCGCCTTCATTCGCTCACCCAAAGATAGCTTCCGCACTGGTTGGGTAAGTTTACCTTCTAGGGAAAGCATCTCTGTTAATTCTCCTACCCGTCGCTGGAACTCTCTATCAGAGATGTTGTATACAGCGGCATTAATTTTCAAAGAATCAAGTGCTGGTAAATCCCAAATTAACTGCTGCTTTTGCCCCATTACCAAGGTAATTTTTTGCAAAAATGCTTCTTTACGCTGAAATGGAACTTGTCCAGCTACTCTGACTGTACCGCTAGAGGGGTGAATCAGCCCCGTAAGCATTTTGAGTGTGGTGGTTTTACCAGCACCATTTGGGCCTAAAAACCCCACTATTTCACCAGGGGCAATTTCAAAGGAAACATCCTGAACTGCTTGAATTGAGCGGTAGGTGCGACGGAAAAAGTGGGTGATTGTACCTTTAATACCCGGACTTTTAACTGCTACTGGATAAGATTTACTCAGATTTTCAGCGATGATAATTGACATACTTTTTATATTAGAACCACAGATGTACACACAGAGAAGCCTGAGTGGCGGCTTCCGCGACTCAGAACTTCGATGGTAAGGACTGGGGACTGGGAAAACATTCTAAAATTGGGGAGGGGTTAAAGCCCCGAACATCATTTTTCGTTTGATAACCCAATCCCCAATCCCTAATCCCCAGTCCCCAGTCCCTTTTACTTTTAGATTTTAGATTTTTCCTTCAATTCAAAGTCCAAAATTTAAAATGGTTTTACCGTAAACGTCCCGATCGCAATGTACTGATAATTAACCACAAACCCAATAAACTGGCGACTGCAAACAGGATGGTGCTTAAAAAAGATAGCTGAGTTGTCTGCGCTCTGGTAGAAATTATTGCCGCACCCATAATCAGCGAACCCACTAATATACTAAAAGATAGTCGGTTGGCGGCATCATCCATAGTGCGCCGCACACCATCTAACCCCCGCAGCGATAGATTCCACTGTAAGGTTTCTGAGGTAACTCGGTCTAATAACAGTTCTATTTGACGGGGAGATTGGAGAGAGAGACTTTTAATATCTAAGGCTGTTCTTAGGAGCGATCGCACTGGATTATCCCCTATTAACTGGCGTCGAAACAAGTCTGTAATTAATGGTTTGACTTCATCAAAAAAATTCAGATCCGGGTTGAATGTCCGCGCTACACCCTCTAAATTCGCTATGGTTTTGGCATACAAACCCATATTGCTAGGCAACCTAATTTTATTGTTGCGGGCAACTTGTAAAACTTCATAAATGATCTTACTGAAGTTTATTTGCGTGAGGCTGACGTTGTGATATTTTCGCAACATGCGATCGTAATCATTTTCTAACCGCGACAAAATTACTGGTTGGGCGGAATCTGATAGCTGCAAAGTTAATTGAGCGCACCTTTGAGCATCTAAATCAACGATCGCTAACAACATCTCTGTTAATATCTGCTGTGTACGGGGATCAAGTCTTCCCACCATGCCACAGTCTAACAGCGCAACACGACCATCTTTGAGATAAAACAAATTCCCTGGATGGGGATCAGCGTGAAAAAAGCCATCAATATATAGTTGCTGAAAAAATACCCGAAATAACAAAGTGGTTATTTCTTTACGCTCTACAGCCGGATCTTTACCATTATTGTTGTTATTCAAATCCGCCGAGAGGAACGGCACTCCATCCAGCCATTCCATCACCAGTAATTTTTCTGTGGTCAATTCCCAGTTAATTTCCGCAACCACTATTTGCGTGGGATCAAACCAACGGCTTTTAGATAAGTTGCGCCGCAGTTGGTCTGTAAAACCCGCTTCCCGTGTAAAGTCTAACTCGGCTTCTAGCGCTTTGGTAAATTCTTCAGCGATGGACTTGATTTCATAGGTTTGCCCAAACTCAGTCCGCGCCACTAAATCAGCAATACCTTGAATTAAAGCAATATCTTGGGCAATAGTAATATCAATTCCCGGACGTTGCACTTTCAGAGCGACTTCTCGACCGTCTGCTAATGTCGCGCGATGTGTCTGGGCAATTGATCCCGCCGCTACTGGGATCGGGTTAACTGTACTGAAGGTTTCTGCTAGCGAACGTTTTAATTCTTTACGGAGGATTATTTCGATCTCTGGCCAGGGAACTGGCGGTACTTCGTCTTGTAGGGTTGATAGTTCCTCAATGTAGGCTGCACTTAGTAAATCTGGACGGGTAGAAAGTAGCTGGCCAAGTTTGACGTAAACTGGACCCAAGTCTACCAGAATATTTTTTAAAACCGCAGGTGTCGGTAGCTGTGGTTCATCAGCTTTGCCACCAGTAAGCAACCTTCGCATATAGTCCCAGCCATTGCGAAGGAATACTTCCAGGATTTCTCGTTGACGGGGAACAGTTTGGGTGAGGAACATTTTTGTAAAGAACTGCAAAGATGCAGAGGAGTTAAAGAGGTAAACAGCAGGGGATGACAATACAACGGAAGTCGGCTCTAGCTTTGGTACTTGTTAAAGTTTTGCTAGCTGCGGCACAGTCTTTGAATCTTTTTATGGATGATTGTACGGCTTCGTGGAGCTTCTGTTCACTCAGCATCCGTTTGACGTAATTAGAGCAGGAATCCCCACCATGTAATAGGCGATGGGAACAACTAAATCCTTTGGACGGAGAAATATATTTTTGATAGGCAGTAATAGAATCAATGGCCATTGTTTTGGCAAGAGGCTCAAAGCTAATAATGTCCATAACTGTCAGATAAAATAACAGACAGTCAAGTTATAATAGGAAAATAGACTTTTTCGCCTCTGCCAAGGGTTTTAATTTTTACAGCAGGTCGGTAAATCGGGAATCGCTTTGAAGAATTTTGAGGATCTGCTTAATTTCCTGGGTACGGTCTTTTTTAACAACGAGAGTGACATTGCGATCGCGCACAATCACCACATCCTCTAAACCAATAGTAACAACTACATCTTCTGGATTTGAGGCATAAATAATCGCCCCCTGCGTATCTAGCCCTACATGAGTAGCGAGTTCCACATTGGGATTCTCTTCTGTCTTCAGTAAGCGTTCGATCGCATTCCAATCTCCTAAATCATCCCAACCAAAATCAACTGGCAAAACGTATGCTAGAGTTGTCTTTTCCATTAGCGCATAGTCTATACTCTTCTTAGGCAACTGGGGATAGATATCAGGGCCATGTTGTTCTAAAGGTTCGATAATTTCTGGAGCATGGGTATGTAGTTCCTTGAGAACAACCCCCGCCCGAAAAACGAACATTCCACTATTCCAGCTAAAACGTCCCGTAGATAAAAAAGTCTCTGCCGTTTCTCGGTCGGGCTTTTCAGTAAAGCGGTTCACGTGATAAGCTGGCAACTCATTAAAGCTACCTATTTTTTCACCTTGTTCAATGTAGCCGTAACCGGTTGATGGAAAAGTAGGCTTGATCCCCAGTGTAACGATCGCTGCTGTGCTTGTTGCCAATTGCGTAGCTGCATTTAATGTGTGTGCAAACGCTTTTTCGTCAGCAATCCAGTGGTCAGCAGGGAAAAAGCCAATCACAGCGTCTTCACCATAGCGCTGTTTAATTTCTAAACTTGTCCAAGCAACGGCTGCGGCAGTGTCTCGGCCTTCGGACTCGATCAATAAGTTTTCAACTGGTAAATCAGGTAATTGTTGTCTAACCCCTTCAGCTATCTGACTCGAAGTTACGACCCACAAGGAATCCCAACTGCCCGCGAGTTCTAACAAGCGATCGGCGGTTGCTTGTAATAAACTTCTAGAGCTACCATCTAGACTTAAAAATTGCTTGGGTCTGTCTTTGCGACTCAGGGGCCAAAAACGTTCACCTTTACCACCAGCAAGGATTACGGGGAACAATAAAGTATTCATGTTGTCATACACGCCTACCGAAGAACATTACAAGTTTACAGTGAGCTTTTCCACTGGCAATATTTGTAGCTTGGATTAACATACTTTTAGGGAGTGGTTGAGTGGGGAGATAATTGTGATAAAACAAGTCGAATGGTCGGAAAATCCGGTTACATCTCAGCAAGTAGTAGAGTTTGAAAGTGAAGTGCGATCGCAGCCACTTCAACGAACGGAAAATCAAGTAACACCTGCACCAGTAGCAGATTTAGAGGAGGAGGATGTCGAACTAAACCCGCTAGCGAATCCCAACCGTAGCGTCGCCGAATCTGTGGGTGCAATTCCCAATCAGCTTTACGAGAGACTGGGCTTAACCATGCCTCGATGGCTGTTGTGGATTATGACGGTTGTCATCGGCATTACCTTATCTGGACTGCTGGTATCAACGTTAGCGCTGTGGACTCCTTTGTGGAGCAACCTAGATCGAACAGATGAAGATTTAGGAACTGCTGGTAAAGACGAGGTAAAAATCCCACTCCCAGGCGAGTTATGGAGCAAACTCTCCCAATACCAGCTTTCACGACCGATGAATATTTTAATTATGGGGATTGAACCAGTCAGCGGTACCGTTGATGGTTCACCAGAAAGCTTTGCTGGAAAAAGCGACTCCATGCTGCTGGTACGTCTTAACCCTAGTGAAAAATCTGTACGGGTGCTTTCCATTCCCAGAGATACGATGATTGCTATCCCCGAAAAGGGAGAAAAGGGATTAACTAAGGTATCTGATGCCAATGCCCAAGGCGGCCCAGTCTTGGCAGCACGGGTAGTTAGCCGTACCTTAAACAACGCCCCAATCCATCGCTACATCCGTATTTCTACCAGTGGCTTAAGACAGTTAGTCGATCAGTTAGGCGGAGTAGAAGTCTTTGTTCCCCAATCAATGGAATATAAAGATTCCAGCAGTCGGCTGTCGATTAATTTAGTTAGTGGTTGGCAAACCCTCAACGGCGAACAAGCAGAACAGTTTGCCCGATTCCGCGAACCAGGTTTGGGAGATTTGCCAAGAGTGCAGCGCCAGCAAGCACTAACAGCAGCATTGCTACAACGTCTCAATAGTCCTACTATCTTACCCAGGTTGCCTCAATTAACTCGCTTGATGCGAAAATACTTTGATACCAACCTGAAAATGGAAGAGATGATGGCGTTGGTGAACTTCGGCCTCAACCTAGATCGGGATAACTTCCAAATGACCGTGTTGCCTGGTACTTTTAGCCGTTTTAGCAAAGACCCTGATAGCTATTGGCTAAATATGACTGGACAACAGAGCCTGTTGAATGATTATGTTGGGGTAAATGTACCTGGTCTGAAGCCAGATATGCGTCAGGTTCCTAACCTCAAAATTGCTATTCAAAATGCTTCCAATCAACCTCAGCTAACTGAAAAAGTTATTGCTTATCTGAAACAGAAAGGCTTTACTAATATTTACAAAGTGCCTGATTGGCCAGATACCCAACGTCAAACTCAGATTGTTGTCCAAAAAGGCAACCGGAGAGTTGGAGTTGATTTGCAAAAAGTCTTAGGCTTGGGTCAAATAGAAGTGTCAGCGATCGGTGATTTAGAATCTGATCTCACAATTCGGATTGGTAAAGATTGGAAATAGCCAAGAGTCATTAGTCATTAGTCATTAGTCATTGGTTAAATGACAAAGGACTAATGACCAAGGACTACTGACAAATAATAAAGTTATGAAAAAGATTTTACTGCGTTTTTTTGGTTTGATAGCGATTTTGATACTAGCCTTTTTGTGGATAATACTTAATTCCAAACCGGCGTTTGCTCAAATCAACACAATTAATTACAACAATATAAATTTAGAAAATCGTGACTTCTCTCATACTGATTTGGCAGGTGTGACTTTTGTAGCAGCAGAAATGCGGGGGACAAATTTTCAAGGAGCAAATTTAACCAACGCAATTCTTACTAAAGGAGTTTTGTTAAAGGCAAATTTGGAAGATGCGAACTTGAGCGGCGCTTTAGTAGATCGCGTCACTATGGATGGTGCTAACCTGAAAAATGCCATCTTTACAGAAGCCACTTTGACCCGCAGCCGCTTTTTTGATGCTGATGTCACTGGTGCTGATTTTACCGACGCTTTAATTGACCGTTATCAAGTGTCGCTGCTGTGTGAAAGAGCCGATGGCGTCAATCCAGTTACGGGTGTGTCAACGCGAGATAGTTTGGGTTGTAGGTAAAGAATCTCGACGTTGAGCATAAATGCTTATCCTCGTTTCCTTAATTAAAATTGACTGAGAGTTATCAAAAATCAGTCGCCTTTAATTACCATTTGGAATTTCAATCAAAAACTCTGTTCCTTCTCCTGGTTTAGAAGAACATTTAATCTGACCATGATGTTTTTCAACTATTATCTGATAGCTAATAGACAATCCTAACCCTGTACCTTTACCTGGTGCTTTGGTGGTGAAGAAGGGATCAAACATGTGCGATCGCACCTCTTCTGGAATCCCAAGACCATTATCAGCTATTCTAATTACAATCTGGTTATGAACAGCTTGCGTACTAATCCAGATAGTTAAAGGTATTTTTGGACACGTTTGCAATAATTTCAAATACCTTTGCTGTATAGTGTTAAATTTTTCCTCTAATGCATCAATACTGTTACTCAAAAGATTCATAAATACTTGATTTAATTGCGCGGGATAGCATTCCAGCAAAGGGAAATCATCGTATTGTTTAACAATCTCAATAGCTGGGCGTTCAATATTATTTTTGAGGCGATGCCCTAAGATTAACAAAGTACTATCCAAGCCTTCATGAATATCTACTGGCTTTAATTCAGCCTCATCTGTACGAGAAAAGTTACGCAGCGATAGCACAATCTCACAAATCCGCTCTGTTCCTACTTGCATTGATTCAAGGGTTTTGGGTAAATCTTCGATGAGAAAATCTAAATCAGTCTTGTCAATTTGCTCTTGGACAGTTGGCGACAATGAGGAATTTTGTTGGTAAAGTTTCACTACCTTTAGCAGTTCTTGAGTATATTCATTTAAATGAATAAGATTGCCAAAAATAAAACTGATAGGATTGTTGATTTCATGGGCAACTCCAGCCAGTAGTTGTCCTAATCCTGCCATTTTTTCACCCTGAATTAATCTAGTCTGAGTTTGTTTTAATTCTTGCAAAGTTTGAGTAAGCTCTAAGGTTTGACGTTTAGTTTGTTCTAATAATTCCGCTTGCTGAATCGCTATTCCCAATTGCACCCCGACTTGAGCCAGTAAATTAATTTCTTCCTCTTTCCAATAACGCGGTTGCGAATTTTGATAAGCAACTAATAATCCCCATAATTTCTCACCTTCCCGAATCGGAACAAAGGTTTCGTTACGCGGAAGTTCGTTATCGTCGTCTGTATCCTCAAAAGTTTCTATAATCATTGGTTGGGTTTGTACAACAGGTTTCCAACCATCTTTAAAAGAATCTGCCACAAATTTACCACTCCAATCAGGGTTGAAGCGGTAAATTGCAACTCGCTCGACTTCGAGCAACTCTCGCACAGCTTGAGTAGTGGTTCTAAAAATAGTTTTAATATCGAGTGACTGGCGAATTTTATCAATAGTTGCAGCCAGCAATTCTTGTCGTTCCATTGCTTTCTCACGTTCAGTGGCTTCTGCTAACTGGACAACCTGCATTTGTACTTGCTTTAAATAAGAATCCTGTTTTAATGCGACTCCCAATTGCTCGGCTATTTGACTGGCAAATTCAATTTCAGAGGGTTGCCAGTAACGAGGAGCGGTGCATTGGTGAATACACAGCAATCCCCAAAGTTCGCCTTTTTTCAATAGAGGTGCGACCATATTTGCCCGCACTTGAAATTTTGCTAGGATTTGAACGTAGCAACCTGGAAACTTTCCTTGATAAATGTCAGCGATCGCATTTACTCGACCTTGAGCATAAAGAGGTGCAAAGTTTTCACCGAAGCAATAATCATAAACTTTTTCTGCTATTACCGAGTTACATTCAGGTACAACATCCTCAGAAATAAATTCTCCTTCCCAATCTTTTTGAGGGTCAAAACGAAAGACTGCTACTCGGTCTGCTTGCAGCATTCGCCGGGACTCAGTGACAGTAGTCTGGAAGATTGTCTCTAAATCTAGGGACTCCCGAATTCGAGTAATCACGCTAGTTAATGTCTTTTGTTGCTCTGCTTGATACTGAGCGTATGCCAGCAACTTATGGTGTCGCACTGCCACACCAATTTGTGTGCCGATTTTGGTCAGTGATTCGACTTCATAAGATTGCCACTGTCTGGGTGAGGCATTTTGGTAGGCAGCGATGATTCCCCAAAGTTGATCTCCTTGGAGAATAGGGGCAGTTGCAAAGGCTTTTGCTTGGAATTGCTCCAACAGCGTTATATGGCAGTCTGTTAATCCGGCTTGATAAATGTCATTAACTGTAAATGTCTGGTTGTTAACATAACGTCCGCCTTGCGTCTGTTGTAAATAAGTATCAGCGATCGCAGGCTCAATGCCAACTAAGGGAATCCAGTCTTCCGCAAATGATTCCGCAACAAAGTGACCACTCCAATCTGGATTGAAGCAAAAGATGGCAACTCGATCAGCTTGCAGCAATTTGCGGATTTCTTCAGTTGTGGTTTTAAAGATAGTTTCAATATCAAGAGGTGAGCGAATTTTATCAACAATCTGAGCAATTACTTGGTCGCGTTGAACCGCTTGAGCTAATTTTGCTGCTTGCAATTGGACTTCATGGAGATGCTTTGCTTGTTGAATTGCAACGGCAAGATGGTCAGCGATTTGACGAATAAATTCAATTTCCGATTCTTTCCAGTCACGAGTCTCACTGCACTGATGAATGCAAAGCAATCCCCACAGTTCCTTCTGGCGCGATAGAGGGACAACGAGGTTGGCCTGTACCTGAAATTTACTCAAAATTGCCACATGACAATCACTCAGTCCCGCCTTGTAAATATCTGCTACTGCTTGGACTCGACCTTGTTGATAACTGGCAGCAAATTGTTCTCCAAAGCAGTGGTCATAAACTTTTACTGCCATTGCTGAGTCCCAGCCAACTGCAACATCCTCAGAAACAAATTCTCCTTCCCAGTTTTGTTCACGGTCGAACTGGAAGACTCCTACTCGATCAGCATTTAGCAACTGACGCACTTGTGTAACGGTCGTTTGAAAAATTGTTTCTAAGTCAAGAGACTCCCGAATTCGGACAATTACACTTGCCAAAGCCTTTTGTTGCTCTAGTTGCTCTTGAAGTTGAGCGCTTGACAAGAGAAGTTGATTTTCCGTGAAATTTGAATTGGGTTCCATTGCTCTGGGTTATGTCGTTTTTATACAAGGGTTCCTCACACCAAACTTCATAGGGTTAAAGGATGTCAAAAATATGACAAGCTGCAAATTTTTACAGTGTTTAACTATTTCCCAGAAGATGGTTATCAGAGAAGGCAGGAGGCAGAAGTATTACCCAGTTTAAAAAGAAGATACTGGTACGAGACGTGTAGCACGTTTGCGACAGCGTCTCGCAGAGAAGTGTGATATAAATCTAAAGCTTCCACAGCTTAAGTCCCACGTTTTTAAGAGTGGGTTACTCCTGCCTTCTGATTGTTATAGTTCCCCTTTCTTGATCTATCCTCGTAATAAGTTAAAAAATAATTTTGGCTTGTACACAACAAGGAGATGACTAAGTTAGTATTGCCGGGACAAATCAAAAAAGCGATCTTACCCTTTTTGAATCGTTAACTAACTAACTTGCAATTCGCTGTATCATAACAATCTCAGGAATTTAATTTTGGGCGTAAGCGTAGCCCAACCTAGCCCTCATTTCTCACAAGCTTCAGGCGTTTGATAGAGCAGAGGGGCGGAGGGGCGGCTTTCAAGGGTAGGTATTTAATAAAGGCGTATTTTTGCAGGTAAAATACTATCTAGCTTTTATCAGCAGAATTACTACGGGTGCAGGAGGGTGAATGCAAGTAGGAAAAAGCGAGGAATTAAGAGAATGGACTAGAAAAGTAATTGAAAAAATGCCAAATCTCACAAAACCTCAAGCTGTTGTACTGGCAATGTGGACTTTTGGGATAGTAATGACCCAATCAAGTGGACTGACAACGGTTTCAGTATTTTTAGCAGAACTACTGGGTAAAAAGGAGAATACTATACGTCAGCAACTGCGGGAATGGTATCGAGACGCAGAAGATAAAACAAAAACTGGTCGAACTTCATTGGATGTGACATCTTGTTTTAGTCCACTACTATCTTGGATTCTAAGTCTTTGGCCTAAAGGTGAAAAACGTCTAGCATTGGCAGCAGATGCTTCAACTTTAAGCGATCGCTTTACTGTATTAGCAATTAGCATTGTTTACCGTGGCTGTGGAATTCCAATTGCCTGGAAAATAGTTGAAGCTACCATTCCTGGAAGTTGGAAACCTCACTGGGAAGAATTATTTCGCCATATAGACAAAACTGTACCACCAGATTGGTTTGTAATTGTCACCACAGATAGAGGGCTTTATGCTGAGTGGTTGTATCAACAAATCTTGAACTGTGGTTGGCATCCTTTTATGCGGATTAACCTTCAGGGGCAGTTTCAAATTAAAGGTACTGTTTCTTGGCTACCTCTAAATACTCTTGTTCGAGAAGTTGGTCAGTCATTTGAGTCATTGGTAACTTGTTTCAAAAGTAACCCGATTGAATGTACATTGTTAGCCCGTCATGACGAGGGCTATGCCGAACCTTGGTTAATTCTCACCGATTTACAACCCGAAGTTGCGGATGCTTGTTGGTATTCGATGCGCTCTTGGATTGAATGTCTATTTAAAGACGGTAAAAGAGGTGGTTTTGCTTGGCATCAAACTAAAATGACAGATACCAAACGAGCCGAGAGACATTGGTTAGCGATCGCAATCGCTACTTTATGGCAGGTTAGTGTTGGAGGTGCTATTGATGCCAATTTGCCTATTAGTAGTTTAGACGAATTACCACAAACCCACGTTGCACGACGCAATTTGAAAAATAGTGTCTTCCATCGTTGTCTCTCATGTTTCCGTCGTGGATTTTTAGTGATTAAGGCTGCCGTTCTTAATCGTCTTCCCCTACCTCAAGGTAGCTTTTTCCCTGAACCTTGGCCTTCCTTGACTCCACAACTCCATGTCTCTCAAATCACCCTCTCTACTGCCTGATTTTTAAATACCTACCCTTGAAAGCGGAGGGGCGGAGGGGCAGAGGGGCAGAGGGGCAGAGGGACAGAGGGGCAGAGGGGAAAGAACTTAGTATTTGAACTCTCCCCCTGCTCCCCTGCTCCCCTGCTCCCCTGCACAAGCGCAGGCTTTGAGAGGTGTGGTGAGAAATCCGGGCTAGGCATCGCTTTGCCAATGCCAAGAGCGAAGGCATTTAAAATTACTAATTTGTCAAAATTTACCTGACAGACTACGGGATTTCAGGTTAAATGTTTAAAAGTATGCACTCTGCAAGAGTTGTCGGGTATTATTCGTGACACAACAAGACCAAAAACCCTCTCGTTCTTTCGCTGGAATTGCTGGCATTGTTGCCGCAGCCACATTAATTAGTAAAATTTTCGGTTTAGTGCGGCAGCAAGCGATCGCTGCGGCTTTTGGTGTTGGTGCTGCTGCCACTGCCTATAGTTATGCCTATGTTATCCCTGGCTTTCTATTAATATTACTCGGTGGCGTAAATGGGCCATTACACAGTGCAATTGTCAGCGTTTTAGCGAAGCGTCGACGAGAAGAAGCGGCTCCCCTTGTGGAAACCGTGACAACGTTGGTAGCTGGATTGCTATTGGTGGTAACAGTCGCTCAGATTTTGTTTGCGGATACGATCATTGATTTAGTTGGTCATGGCTTGGAGGCGACAACCAGAGCGATCGCTATTCAACAACTCCGCATTATGGCACCGATGGCTTTATTCTCAGGATTAATTGGTATTGGCTTCGGTACTCTCAATGCAGCTAATCAATATTGGTTGCTCTCCATCAGCCCTCTGTTATCTAGCATTACCGTTATTATCGGCATTGCTTTCATGACGATGCAAGTGGGCAAGGATATTATCAAGCCAGAATACGCTTTAATCGGTGGTATGGTCTTAGCCTGGGGAACCTTGGCAGGAGCAATTCTCCAATGGCTGGTGCAGCTAATTGTTCAGTGGCGGTTAGGATTAGGTACGTTACGCCTGCGGTTTGATTTTAAATCCCCAGGTGTTCAAGAAGTGATTAGAATCATGACTCCGGCAACAATTTCTTCCGGGATGATGCCAATTAACTTTGCTACTGTGCTTTACTTTGCAAGTCCCATCCCTGGTGCTGCTGCTGGCTTTAACTATGCCAATTTGCTAGTGCAAACTCCTTTAGGGATTATTTCTAATATCATTTTGCTGCCTCTGTTACCAATATTCGCCAAACTTGCCGAACCAGAAAATTGGGACGATCTGAAAATACGGATTCGTCAGGGACTCCTACTTAGTGCTGTCACCATGCTACCTCTAGGAGCGTTGATGGTAGTGCTATCTGTACCCATTGTCCAGGTAATATATGAGCGGGGTGCTTTCAAGCAAGATGCTACGCAGCTAGTTTCCGAGTTGCTAATTGTTTACGGTATTGGGATGTTTGCTTATTTGGGGCGTGATGTCTTGGTGCGGGTATTTTATGCCTTGGGTGATGGGCAGACACCTTTTCGCATCAGTACCTTTAACATCTTTCTCAATGCTGCGCTCGATTGGATTTTGGTTGGGCCTTTTGGTGCCCCCGGTTTGGTGTTAGCAACAGTGGGTGTAAATTGCAGTTCCCTATTGATGCTGTTATGGTTGCTCGATCGCAAACTAAATGGTTTACCTTGGCGTGAGTGGAGTGTGCCAATTCTGGGTTTGACTGCTGGTAGCGTGGTAGCTGGGGTGGCAAGCTATGGAACTTTAGTTGCGACACAACAGTTTTTAGGTAAAACGGGTTTAGTGGTTCTGCTGTTGCAGTTATGTATATCTGGCTTCGTGGGAATTGCGGTGTTTGCTGCGATCGCTTCATGGATGAAAATACCAGAGGTGAATATTTTCATATCTCGTTTACGTCAACGCTTTTTAAAAAAAGAACTTTGAATTGTTCAGTGTGTACACCCAAGTAGGTGAGAAATAATTCAACCAATTGGGTGAGCCAGGTGTGCGAGGTTACATTTTGTAAAAAAAGAGATTCTAGTACTAGAGAACATTGACTTTAACTAACTCTGGTGAGAAGAATCCTATGAAACTTACAAAATTAGCTGCCTCTGCACTTGCTGTTGCTTCCATTGTCCTTTCAGCCGGTATTGCATCTGCTCAAACAGCTGGTACTAACGGTACTAATGCTAACTACATTGGTGCTGGTGTTGCGGCTGGTGCAACCAGTGGCGGACAAGGAAACGATGGAGCACAATTCGGTGGCAATATTCAGGGACGTTACGCCATGCCCAATGCGCCTGTTTCACTACGGGGTTCTGTGCTGTATGGTGGTGATGCTGCTGCAATTATGCCCATAGTGACTTACGATGCGCCCATCGCCAGAAACACTAACGTTTACTTCGGTGGTGGTTATTCTTTTGTAACTGACGAAGGTCAAAGAACCCCATTAGGCAATCAGAATGCACCTGTAGTCACCCTTGGTATTGAATCAGAAGTTAGCAACAATGTCATCGCCTATGGCGATACTAAATGGGGCATTGACGCCTACAGAAATAGTGATGCTGATGCCGTCAGCTTCCAAGCCGGATTAGGCTATCGCTTCTAGTGATTACGAGCTAGGAAATAGCTGATTCGGAAACGAAAGCAATGATGTTTGCCAGCCGTAATAGTAATTCATTCTTTCATGCCTGAGTATAAAAACTCAGGCATGAATCATTTTTATTGATGATTTTGATAAAAAATTATATTGGCTATTCTCAATAGTTTTTCTTACAGTGAAATTACCAATTTTGAATATGTGTAAAAGATATTACTCATGGAAAAGATTAATCCCATTCCCGAAATACTTGGTGAAACAACTGACGTAGAATCTTGGCTGATTCGAGCAGGGCTAAGATTTTCAGACTTAGGTGATGATGCCGCCAGCATAGCAATCCGCAAGCAATGGCGAGAGTACCAAGCCGCAGTTCAAAGATGCTGTGTAACCCTACACCAACCACCTTCACGTGTTCAACTAGGCGGCGACTATGCCAACCTGAGAATACCTGGCGGTGGATCAACCAATTGTGCGATCCGCTGTTGAGTCGTCCCAAGTTCTTAGACTGGGCAAAAAATAGAAAATTTATTCAGCAAGACCTAATTATCCTGTTGTACGCCGCCCACTACTGGCTTAATTTCCGAAAATGGATCAGTGCCGCCACCCCAGTTAAAATCACTAATTCGGAAGCTGATGCCACCTAACTCCAACACCGGATTGTAACGTAAGGTGATGCCATAGGTACGACGGCTATATTCCAAAATGTAATCGGTGCTACTTTCTCTACCAGTATCCAAGTTCACAGATGTTTGAAAGCCTAAGCGAAAAGGGCCGTAGATTTGCTGTGATATTCCAGCGGTCAACACTTTGTTATCAACAGAGCGGTCAAACAAAAAGGGTGATAATCCGCTATTTAAGCCTTGAGAGAAACTGACATTAAAGGCGGTATAGTCGAAAAAAGGTCGAGAAAAATGACCAATTTGCCCTTGTAAGCCAATTGTACCAGTTAGGGTGCTTTGGTTATCACCATTACTGTAATGACTGGTAGTGCCTGTAAGGCTAGCGATCGCTAGCAAGTAAGGAACTACAGGGGTAGCTGTGTATCGCAATCCCTCACTGGCAGTGGGTGGTAATGGTTTTCCTTGCCACAATAACAGCCCTCTACTGAGGGTAGCACTTCCTTGTACACGACCAAGTGAAATGCGATTGTTTTCCCGCACTGGTTCTAGCAAGTCTAGGCGATCGGTGTTGGCATCAATATACTGGGCACTTGCCTGATAGTTGAGGTTGATGCCACTTTTTCCTAAAGGAATTACAGGAGAGCTAATAATGCCGCCAAAACTGCTCTGGACAGTTTGAAAACCCAGAGTACCGTTGTAGAGACGATCGCGGTAGTTATATTGCACATTCAATGTGTGGGGAAGAGAAGTGCCTAATGTCTGGCGCAATCCTAAATTCACTCGCAAATTTTCTTCCACGTCATTCAAGTTAAAACTAGTTAACTCCCCAGTTCCCTGAATTATCGTTCGTGGACTCAAAACAGAATTTATCTTGGTCTTCACTGCAAAGAGTGCGCCTAAGTCACCCGTGCCTTCTTGCACAGCTCTCTGTAATAATAACTGGGGCGTGATCGTCCATCGTGTCTGCTCTGTATCGATTAGTGGAAAGCCACGCTCAACATACAAACCTCCCCGATCTTCTCCATCGTAGCCGGGGGAGACGATTGCAGGTGTAACGTCCCGCTCTCGGCGGTCAATAGTACGCTCATTCAGGGGAATTGGCAAGGAGACTGTTTGATCCAATACCAAACGCTGCCCCTGTGTCCTGATCCGGTCTACCAAGGGTGATTCTCGCGTCAAAGTTACTGTATTTGCGCGTAATTCTAATTCTGGAGGCGAAAACGGATCGTTGGTGATGCGGACATCCCTTGCTTGCCAACCTTGCGGATAAAAGTCAATTTGTTCAGCTTCAAATCTGAGCCGATTGACTGCACCCCCAGCTTTCGGTGGCGGGATGTTGCTAGCGTCTGACTGACCACCAATTGTCACATCAATTCCTCCAGGGCTACTGACACCGGAAAGGGGTTGATTGGCTCTAATGCGATCGCTCGGCGGACGTTTTGAAACTCCACCAGCACTTATAGCCGTGGGTGAAAAAGCAAAATCTGTTTGTGCTGAGGGTACATAAATTTCTCCTCTACCATTTTCCAGTTCCCCACTATCTTGAACAAAGTTATAGGTAAAGCGTTGTCCGCGCAGTATTTGATCGCCCCGTGTTAACGTTACATTGCCCTCTCCCGCAGCAATCAAGTTATCCAAATTGACTTGCAGGCGATCGGCATCTACCACTGCCCCATCAAATCGCACAACTACATTCCCTACAGCTGTAATAATTCGCCTTTGCTCGTCATACTCTTGGCGATCTGAAGTGACTTCCACAATTCTCGGCCCGGTTGGCGGCGTGGTAGCTGGTGCGGTTGCACCAGATGGTTGACCTTGTGGCTGATTAGTGGTACTCGCCTCTGGTGTCGGCGTTGGTGCTTGGCTTAGTTGCTGAACTTGCGACTTGAATTCTACAGTGATGGGCACTGAGAGTTGGTTTGTCGGGTTGCGAGATGTGAATTTTATAAAATTTTGTACTGATTGAGAACTCGGCGCAAGATCAGCAGCAGATACAGAGATATTGTCTCTAACAGGAGACTGTTGTGCAGTAATATCAGTTTGCTGTTTTTGTGGAATTAACTTCTCAGCTAAAATTTCCGCCTTGGACTCGACTAATTTGTTGTTGGTGGGAATTGGAGGAATTTGAAGAGGGCGCGGAGATTGGGCAACAACAGGAATAAAGCTACCAGAGTCCAAAAAGGTTTGTTTTTTTCCACTAGAGTTGGAAATTGGCGTAGACGCAAAGCGGCTTGTCGTTAGATATCGCTCACCGAGTTTTTCAGAAGGTTTACCTTTTGCGTCTAGATGGGAAGCCTCCGCTCCAACTTTTTTTGGCAACTCAGTGACTTCTCTTTCTATCTGCCGTTTACGCAGCGCCGATCTTAGAATTTCCGAGTGCCGAACGCCGACGCTCGAACTTATCTTTGTGTCTTCTTTCTCTTGGCGATTAGAGGTTTTAACCTCCTGCGTGGGATGACCAACGACGAGTGACTGCCCCAAAAGTGCGGCGGTTCCAGAATCGGTAAGTGGGGAAGTTTCTGGTGGGAAGATTTCTGGTGAATTAGGTACAGAGGAAGTTTGGGCAACTACCAACTCATCCTGAGTTGAGTTTATCGGAGTTGGGAATTGCGGATCACTTTTGGTGTTATCCGCAATTCCCAACTGAGCCAAAAGCTTGGGCTGCTTGGATTTGTCAGTCTTTTCGTGTATTCCAGTATCTACACCTGAAAGAAACTTTGTATGACTAGCAGATGAGGTGGGATTTACAGGTTGTAAAGATTCGACGATAGGAGGCGGATCGGGTGGCAGAACTGGATGAAGCATATTTGAGCAAAATCGGGCTAACAAACAGCCAAATGACGAAGGAAAGGTTAAACATACATTTTGCCTTCCGACTGTCGCCTTCTGCTATCTACAGCAAGCTACCTGGAGGAAGAAACTTACTAAGCGTAAATTAGTAAGTTTCAGTGGCGTTTAGTATTTTCCGCCTTCCAAAGTCGCGGATGATTTATCGCCCTTTTACTCTAAATCCCGACGGCCGGGGTTACGAGCGGGATCGTTCGACAAAAATCCGAAGATGAAGATAGTTACGAAGAAGGCAACAACAATATAAACAGCGATTTTTAAAGTCAGCATAGAAATATCTCCAACGGGTAAAACAAAGAAAGCTTTTCTTTCGGTATCTGCCATGCAGAAAAGATAGCTACTTTATATTACCCAAATCTCGTCCCTTTTTTAGAGGACTCTGGGGACTAGGGATTGGGATTGGTAGTGTCTATCCTATCCTACGCTTATTGAGAATAGTGCAAGATACTCAGTTGTCTGACTTTCAGATGCCCTTAGGAAATAACTTAGAGACTGTTTACTCCTGTGACGTTGACTAACGGCAAAAGTTTCTAAAAAAAAGGGACAGGTTACAGAGGAAATAATTACTATCCCCCCCCCAGTCCCCAATCCCCAATCCCCAATCCCCTATTTCTCAGCTTGAACCTTTGCTATATCTTTGCCAATTCGGTTTTTGATTACTCGTGCAGGTATACCGACAGCAACGGAGAAAGGAGGAATATCTCTATTGACAACTGCTCCCGCACCAATAACACTGCCTTTGCCGATAGTAACGCCATCTAATACTGTTACTCCATGTCCTAGCCAACAATCATCCTCAATTACAATTCCCTTGCGAGTAACACCTTGGTATTTAATTGGCTTCATCGGATCAGCAAAATTATGATTATTGGCATATATCCCCGAATGGGCAGCAATCAAGCAGTGTTTACCAATTCGGATGTCTCCTGGCCCCTCAATACACACATTGGGAGCAATGAAAGTGTCTTCATCAATATGTATATACGTGTCTTCCAAAGACCCTATATCGACGTTACGCTCAATAGCGACTCTATTTCCTAGATGAATTCTATTATTCTTGTGTCCTCTAGCATCCATCCGCACACCCTTGAAAATATAGACTCCACTGCCTATCTCAATACAAGAAGTACCGTTAAATTCAACCCCATTTTGAATATATACTGGGCTGCCTATCTGGGAAAAAATACTCCGATATCCCAAATTACGCAACTTTGGCCCCAGAATAAGTGTCGGAATATCTCCTAACACCGTAGTTACTAAAAGTTCTTGCACGCGCTGCAACTTTGAAAAATTTTGCTCGTTATGCATGGCTGTATATATTTTCAATCAATTGTTGTTGACAGGTTTGAAATTTTTTTGGCTGTATCCTAATCTTCTGCCAATACCAACAGCGTTAGTATTTATTGACACAGTAAGTAAGTTGGCAGTATTACCAAAATTCCCCAATATTTTTAGATGGTTTTTCCAATACTTGAAAAACCAAAGTCTGGCTTTGACTATGTGAGCAATTCTTGCAGTTAGGTGTATATAATCACTCACCTTATATGCATAATTGTGTTAATTCGCTAGAAGCTTTTAGACTATATGTAGGTAAAATTGGGCTTCTTTTTAACCAGTTCAATTAACAAAACAATTTAAGTGCATTGCAGAATCAAAACTCAGACTATTAAATTGTCTGATGGGAGAATTTGCTGGTTTAGATAGGCTACTGTTTTGGTTATCTGGCAAAGTTGAAAAGCTTGTTAAGCAACTAGGGATAGAGTTATTTGCCTTGAGACTACTTCCTCTCAAGCGATTTTAGTATTTTGAAACAACTCAGTTCCACAAGCTATTTTGCAACAAAAAATACATTTAACTAGACTATATTCAAAGTTTAGATAAAATTCTGCCTAGCATAAATATGTAATTATTGTTGGATTTTTCTGGGTATTTTTGCCCAAGTAAAATCCAATTAAGGTGGATTATCTCCCACATCAGCCATCACATTGAAGTTAACCATCGGTGCAAACAAGTAAGCGCTTCCCCGACTGCTATGACGGCTTTCTTGCAACGAATTTCTAGAGTATGCTGCTCCAATCATGTTGCACACGGATGATTTACAGACTAGCCAATTCACATTTGTAATTAAATGAATTGCCTTTAATAACAATTGTTTTTAACGATAACACATTTTATTTTTAGTGGAACAATCTCATAAAATAAGTTGATTTCTAGGCTGCTTGTTGATGAGAATGGTGGAAATAAGTTAACTTTTTTACGAGAGCGATGCCTGCTGCGGGCAAAGCCTACGCTACTCTAAAATAATTTTATACACTTAGATACAATCCATTGAAGATAGTGAATTTAAAAATGCTGTAAGTGGTTAATTAGGATTTTTGTCTATATTTCTACCCTTACTTATGCAAGTGATTTTATGATTGGGTGTTAAACTCAGGATGATATCTACTATACTTATGAAACTCTATTCTGAAACATCTAAAAATTTTCCTCTTCCCTATTACTGATATCTAAAAGTTTGTAAATCACCCATTCGGGTGAGCCAAGCGGGTGATGCGTCCTTGGTACTACTTGTTATAAATTTTATTGAAAGAAAGCTAAAACGTAGCTTATTTTCTAGGAGAAGTCCACAAAAGAACATCAAATTGCCCCAATTGAGGTATCGGTTTTAACTCACACACTTGGTTCAAATTATGGCTTTAATTAAAGAAATTGTGCAACAAGCTCTAACTAGCGGCTATCTAAGTGTTGTAGCCGAAGACCAAATCCGATCGCAGCTTCAAAGTAATTATGACTCAGAAGACCTAGATGCCTGGATCATTTTACAGCGAGCGATTGCAGCAGGTGATGTAAAACTTGAGTCGCGCCGAAAAAAAGCTTCCATCTCTCCTAAAGCCAAGGACGCTTCATCGAGTATTAAGCTTGCTTACCAAATGGCAGCGGAGATGGCTTATGCAGCAGCTTTAGCTCTCACTATGACAAAGAATACTAAAGATCAGCCTTCATTAGGTGCATAAGATAACACCCTACGTAAGTTATTTTCCTGGTTTAGTGTCAATATTTAATACCAAGTAGTTAGCGTAGGCGTAGCCCGCCGCAGGCATCGCTTTTCCTGCTTAACTGCTTGGTACAGTTTTCATCCGATTATTTATGGCATTTACGTTCTGCCTTATCTACAACACGCTGCGCGATCTGCCTCTTGCCTTCTTACAGAGCTTTTTTAATTAGTGCCATTTTATTAAGAAATAATTAAAACTTTAACTTTCCTGGACACAGCTATGAGGAATTTTCACCCTCAGCTAAGACCCAATAATTGATCCCCGAAAGCAATACTAAAATAAATATAAATTATTTATTGAAAACTAGATTTTTTTTAAGTGATACATGCCAGTAAATGATTAAATTTTAATATACCAAGTACATGGCTGAGGGTAACGCATGGAATTAGAAACACCTTGGTGTAAACTTTAGCAACGAGGTTAAAAAAAATTCTCAATGCTTAACAAAGTCATCGCTTTTTCACAAACTACTGTATAAAGAATTGGCAACATTGGTAAAGAGAGTAAACAATAACCATAGCTAAACTTGGAGTTTTGCCAACCTATGCAGCCAATTCGTACATTTAACGTATCTCCCTCATTACCACCGCGACTCGAACCACTGCGGCGGCTAGCATATAACTTGCACTGGGATTGGAACGTTGATACTAAAGACTTATTTCGTCGCTTAGACTCTGACCTGTGGGAGTCTAGCCATCATAACCCGGTGTTAATGCTGGGTACCATATCTCAATCGCGGCTTCTGGAAGTTGTCGAAGATGAAGGCTTTCTAGCGCAAATGGATCGAGCTGACCGTCAGTTAGACGATTATTTGCAAGAGCGCACTTGGTATCAGAAACAACGGGAGCAAAAACCCAAAGAATGCTACGCCTATTTTTCGGCGGAATTTGGACTTGTAGATTGTTTGCCCGTCTATTCTGGAGGCTTGGGCGTTCTGGCGGGGGATCACCTCAAATCTGCCAGTGACCTTGGGTTACCACTTGTCGGTGTAGGTTTACTGTATCAGCAAGGCTACTTTGCTCAGTATCTCAATGCTGATGGCTGGCAGCAAGAACGCTACCTGATGAATGATTTTTACAATATGCCCTTGCATCTAGAGCGCAATGCCGATGGTTCAGAACTGCGGATTGCGGTAGATTATCCAGGGCGTAAGGTATATGCCAGAGTTTGGCGCGTACAGGTAGGAACAGTCCCCCTGTATTTGATGGACACCAATATTGAACCGAACAACACTTACGACCACGACATCACAGATCAGCTGTATGGTGGCGACATCGATATGCGTATCCACCAGGAAATTATGCTGGGGATCGGTGGTGTGCAAATGCTCAAAGCTTTGGGGCTGAAAGTCACCGCTTACCACATGAATGAAGGCCACGCCGCCTTCTCTGCCCTAGAACGCATCCGCTTGCTGATTCAGGAAGAGGGGCTGAATTATCCCCAAGCTAAACAGGTAGTGGCTTCTAGTAATATCTTTACTACCCACACACCAGTACCAGCGGGAATTGACTTGTTCGCTCCCGACAAAATGCTGCACTACTTGGGGTACTATGCAGAGATATTTGGGTTGCCCAAAGAGCAATTTTTAGGACTGGGGCGCGAGAATACAGGCGATTTATCTGGGCCTTTCAGTATGGCGGTACTGGCGCTGAAGATGGCAACATTTTCTAACGGTGTCGCACAACTACATGGTGTGGTATCGCGGCAAATGTTTCAGGGCTTGTGGCAGAAAGTGCCAGTAGAGGAAGTACCGATCGCAGCAATTACCAACGGTGTCCATGCTCGGAGTTGTGTGGCCAAATCGACTCAAGAATTGTACGATCGCTACCTCGGCCCAAATTGGTCATCAGCACCACCAGATAGCCCATTGTGGGAGCGGATGGATGCCATACCTGATGAGGAATTGTGGCGCAATCACGAACGCTGCCGTTTGGATATGATTTTGTATGTGCGAGAGCATTTGGTCAAGCATTTGACCGATCGCGGTGCTTCCGCCTCCGAAATTATCCAAGCCCAAGAAGTTTTAGATCCTTACGCTTTCACCATTGGCTTTGCTCGTCGCTTTGCCACTTACAAACGCGCTACCCTCTGGATGCGTGATTTAGATCGGATTAAGCGGCTTCTGCTGGCTAACAAAGACCGGAAAGTTCAATTTGTGATTGCTGGTAAGGCACATCCCAAGGATATACCCGGTAAAGAACTGATCCGCGATATCAATCACTTTATCCGCGAACAAAACTTAGAAAAGCAGGTAGTGTTTGTTCCCAATTACGACATTCACATCTCCCGGTTGATGGTTGCGGGTTGTGATATCTGGTTAAACACACCGCGTCGTCCACGGGAAGCCTCTGGTACTAGTGGGATGAAAGCCGCAATGAATGGCTTGCCGAATCTAAGTGTACTAGATGGCTGGTGGGATGAAGCTGATTACGTCCGCACAGGCTGGGCGATTGGACATGGAGAGAATTACGACGATCCTAACTATCAAGACGAAGTAGAAGCAAATGCGCTCTACGAGTTGTTAGAGAAAGAAGTTGTACCATTATTTTACGAACATCGCGATAGTGATGGCTTACCCCGTCCGTGGGTTGCCAAAATGAAGGATGCAATTCGGTTGAATTGTCCCTTCTTTAATACAGCGCGGATGGTAGGAGAATATGCACAACGGGCTTATTTTCCGGCTAGCGATCGCTATCATACCCTGACTGTTGATAACTATGCCCCAGCGAAAGAACTAGCTGCTTGGAAAGAAAAACTGAGCGAACACTGGTTCAATATCAGAATCAAAGATGTTGACGTATCAGCAGCTTCAGACATTGAGGTTAATCAAACCGTTGCTGTCAAAGCCAAGGTTGACTTAGCAACTTTGAGCAATAATGATGTGCAGGTGGAATTATATCAAGGTGCGATCGATGCCAATGGTGATATTGTCAACGCTGTACCAGTGGTAATGGATTACCAAGGTGAGGATGGACAGCAATTGAGTATTTACACTGGTAATATCACCTATACCGCTTCTGGTTTACAGGGCTTGTCTTTGCGTGTATTGCCGAAAAATCAAAATCTAGCTAATCCTTATGAACCAAGGTTGATTGCTTGGGCAGAGTAAGAGTGCTGAGTAGTTATTGAATACTCAAGAATAGGCGTTGCTGATTTCAGTTTAGCAACGCCTTTTATTTTAGACATTTTCAGGCAGATAATTAATATCTAGTATTTGTTCTAAGGTATAAATACAATACTGAGGTAAGTTATCTAGTTTCCCCTCAGTTTTCTCAATTACATACCCTAAAGCATCATCATAAATTGACGCTAATTCATTTTCTAAGTATTGATATAAATTCGTTGTCAAGTTACGTTTTAATTGATTTCTAAAACTTCTGATTTCTGCCTTCCAATGTCCATAATTATATTGAGTTTCTTCTGTCCAATATTGCAGCAATAAAAGATGTCTAATAATTTGTTCTAATAAACTAGCAACCTTGGCTTTGTCTCTCCGACCCAAATTTTCTAGCTCCTCAATTAAATTTTCTAAATCTAATTCTTCTAAATGGTTAGCTTTCAATAGCTTGATTGTTTCCTCTAACCAGAGATGATCATCAATTTCATAAATCTCTTTTAAACTCAAATTAGAACTAACTCCTTGCATAAAAACTCCTTGAGTTAAATCTTAAGATATTACAATTTTAGGATAATATTCTCTGAGGGATGATAATGTAGCCAGTGGTGCGATCGCCTAATACGAGATTACGCTGTTCTCCCCAATACCACCAGTATGCAGCAACATAAGCGCAAATTAAACTATCTAGCTTATCTTCAGTTGCTTTGAGAGCCAAGCCTGTGGTAGGAATTTCGGAAGTAAACGTAGACGCACCAGCGGCTTGCCGTAGGCTACCGCAGAGGCGCAGAGGAGGAGAGAAGGAGGGGAGGATATTGAGGAGATAATTTTGGAGTTTAATTAGTTCTAGGCGACGCTCATTAAGCCGTCCTTTTTTATATTTAAGGATGCGTTCTAAGTTGAATAGGTTAACGATTGCTGGGTGGGGAAAGACTTCTATTTGATATCTGCTGAGTTTTTGCGGTTCAATGGTGGGTGCGTGTGCAAAACCGCGTGATTCTAATTCTAAGCCAAAGTTGATGGTGCGCTCTGCAAAGGGTAAGTTTTGATTAGCTGGGTAGCATCCCGCATGATATTTACCAAAGTATTTGTGGCTAAGTTTATCGGGGAGGCGACTCCCGGTAGCGTTGGGTATGAGGGTAGGTGCATCTACGGCGATGATGGCTGGTTCCTCTGGTTGTACACTTTGGTCGATCCAGGTGAGGATGTCTGCAATGGCTTCTTTGCGGTCTAGATCGAGTAGTTGTAGTTGTCCATCTACCCATTCTAAACAGCATAGTCCACTTGGTTGCGATCGCCAGCCTAAATCAATGCCAATAAATTTCATGGTCATAACACGAATTTGCGATTATTTTCGCATTTTCGGGCAACCATTTACCTAAATTTACTTGCTAAAAATAGTGATAAATAATCTTATAATCTTAAACAGCTTGTCTTAATTTATTTTATCTGGTACTGAAGAAGAATTCAGAAGTCAGAATAAATCAGTCGGGGATTCAGACCCGCGACTGATAGCAAAGCGTTAGCGAGTCATACAAAATTCATTCTGAATTCTGACTCCTGACTGCTGAATTCTGTTCGATAAATTAATCAAGATTATTCCAATGAAAATTTTATTTTTGCATCCCAATTTTCCCTCACAATTTCGCAATCTAGCGATAGTTTTAGGTAAAGATCCTAATCACCAAGTTGTCTTTGGGACAAATCGTCGTGAAGGGGAAATACCTGGCGTTTATAAAGCTATTTACACTCCTTCTCGTGAAGCGGCTCCCCAAACCCATCATTACGTTCGCAGCCTGGAAAACGCTGTTTTGACTGCTCAGGCTGTCTATCGCGTAACAGAAAAATTAAAAGCTGAGGGTTTCGTTCCAGATATAGTTTATGGTCATTCTGGTTGGGGGCCAACTTTATTTATGAAAGATATTTTCCCGAAAGCAGAATTATTATGTTATTTCGAGTGGTTTTACCATGCTCACGGTTCGGATGCTGATTTTGATCCCAATGAACCACTGAATGCTGATGATGAATGTCGTATCCGCGTAAAAAATACGCCGATTTTAACTGATTTATACAGTTGCGATCGCGGGCTTTCTCCGACGAATTGGCAACGGCAGCAGTTTCCCAAAGAATATCATAGCAAACTCACTGTAATTCATGATGGTGTTGATACCAATTATTTTGTTCCCAAACCAGGTGCAAAGTTAGTTTTACCAAGAATCAATCTTGACCTTTCTCATGTGGAAGAGTTGGTAACTTATGTAGGAAGAGGGATGGAACCTTATAGAGGTTTTCCGCAGTTTATGGAAACGGTGGCGCTACTTCAACAGCGAAGGCCGAAATGCCACGTAGTAGTTGTGGGAGAAGATCGGGTGGCTTATGGGAAGAATCTCCCCGATGGTCAGACTTACAAACAATTAATGTTGGAAAAATTATCTTTAGATTTATCGAGACTGCACTTTACAGATAGGCTTCCTTATAATGAGTACCTTCAAGTTTTGCAAGCTTCTTCTGCTCATATTTATCTAACCCGTCCTTTTGTTTTATCCTGGTCAATGTTGGAAGTAATGGCAGCAGGATGTTTACTAGTAGCTTCTAAGACTCAGCCAGTATTGGAAGTCGTACAGGATGGGGTAAATGGATTGCTGGTAGATTTCTTTTCTCCTCAAGATATTGCTAATAGGGTTGAAGAGGCGCTGAATCATCCTCAAGAGATGAATGCAATTCGGGCGAATGCACGAGCAACAATTCTGAAGCGTTATGATTTAGCGAAACTGTTACCACAGCATTTGCAATGGATGTTCGCTGGTAAAAGTTCTGAGAGTTTGAAAAAGCGTCCAAGTTCTAAAGGGTTTGGTAGGAGTCATTAGTCATTAGTCATTGGTCATTGGTCATTTGCATAAATATTTTTAATTTCAAGTAACAGTGTGAATAAAAACCTGAAAACAACGCTTCTGCAAGAAATATATTAATTATTAGTTATTGCTCACTCACAAATGACAAATAACAAATAACAAATGACCAATGACAAATGACAAATAAATACAAAAGTGATATTTAAAATGCGAATTATTTTTACTATTGCCCATTTTTTCAAACCTAGCAGTGAGGGTCGTCATGCTTCTCAACATAAAGACCCGCAACCGCGTTTGCAAGCGTTAACTAAAAGCCTTAGCGCTTTACACCAATTATTTGGCAAATCTCAAAGTATCATTAACATTGCTCAACGACTAGCTTTTCCTGCTAACCAACCGCAGTCTCACGAACTAGATATTGTTATTTGTACAACTAAAGATAATCATCTTCTTAATCAGCTTCCCTTACCATCCCATTTATATAAGCATCATTCTACTAATGTAGAACCTCTGCTTTTAGGGTTTGAATGCCAAGCTGTTCTGCAAAGTTGCCTCGGTCAGTATGATTACTACTGCTTTCTTGAAGATGATCTAATTATCCATGACCCTTGGTTTTTTATAAAATTAAATTGGTTTACCCAACAAGCGGGTGATTTAAATTTGCTCCAGCCAAATCGTTATGAAGTCTCCCCCCACGGTTTGGTTAACAAAGCTTACATTGATGGGGATTTAGCTTTACGAGTAACTGCTCCTTTTCAAAATGTGCAAGAGCAACAGGAACTCAATGGTGCAATTATGAATGCACCAATTACCTTTCGTCGCGCCCTCAATCCTCACGCAGGCTGCTACTTTTTAAATGCAAATCAAATGACTTACTGGGCTAATCAAACCTATTTTCTTGACCGGGATATTAGCTTTGTTGGGCCTTTAGAAAGTGCTGCTACTTTAGGAATTATGAAGACATTCCGAATTTATAAAACTTCCGCAGAACAAGCAAGCTTTTTGGAGATTCAGCACTTTGGAACAGGATTTCTGGGGTTAATTGGAGGAAAGGTGGGTTTGGTTGAAAGGTAAATCGAATTTAAGAGTTTGGTTTTTGTGAGCAAAATTAATGCGATCGCTAATTTATTTTTATAAATAGCGATCGCTCGACATTCAATTAAAAGACGCGATGAATCGCGTCTCTACAAATAGACAATTTGCCGCATTATTTTTTCAAATTGGTATAATCTTAAATTGTGACTAATGGTTTTTCAACAGGGGTAGGCGTGGTTAGCGGATCAAATCCTAACTGCTCAGTAATCCGCTCTCTGGCTAAAAGGCGGTATTCCCAAAAATGCTCCCCAGCAGCACATAAACCCAAATACATATTCACAAATTGCGGCTTGGTACGGAGAATAGCCCAAAGCTGTTGCCAAAATTGACCCCGAATTTCCTGCCGTTGCCAGCCTTGTCGCCAAAGTAATTGTGCAAGTAGTCGCAGTCCTTTGCCAGGAGGAAAATACATCGTCTGCTGTAGTTGGGGATTAGGTGTAATCTTCAGGCATTGTTCAAAACAACGTCGGAGATAGTTTTTGGGTTCGTACATTGTCCAAATTGCCTCTAAATATTCTTTAGCAACTTCAGCTATCGGACGGGTAGGAACAAAATTCATTAAGGAATTCTGATCCCCCACCTCCGTACCTCCAAATCCTTCTAATAATCGCTCCTCTCGTTTTAGTCTTTCCCAGAGGGCAGTATTGGGAATAGCTTGCAGTATACCTAGCATCGGTTGAGGAATGCTGGTTTCTTCAATAAAAGCTTGAATTCGCTCCCCTGCGCCAGCCTTTTCTCCATCAAAACCAATGATAAATCCTGCATAGATTAACAATCCAGCTTGATTGATGGTACGACAGGCTTCTAACAGGGGATTGCGGGTATTTTGAAACTTGCGAGTGACTTGCAGGCTGTCTTGATCTGGTGTTTCAATACCCAAAAAGACTGCATAGAAACCAGCTTTAGCCATTAGTTCTAATAGCTCAGTATCTTCTGCTAGGTTGACGGAAGCTTCTGTCAGGAAGGTGAAGGGATAATTGCGTTCCTGCATCCACGGAATTAACTCTTGTAAGAGGCGTTTCACATTGCGTTTATTGCCAATGAAGTTATCATCCACTACGAACAGAGATCCACGCCAGCCTAAGTCATAAAGGGTTTGGAGTTCTGCTAGAGTTTGACTGGGTTCTTTGGTACGTGGTTTGCGACCGTATAAATTGATGATGTCACAGAATTCGCATTCAAAAGGACAACCGCGAGAAAACTGGATTGCCATCATTAAGTAATCATCTCGCTGGAGTAAATCAAAGCGAGGGATGGGGCTTTGGGTTACATCTGGTTTTTCAAGAGCGCGAAAGGTTCCTTGTTCTTCACCTTTAGCGATCGCATCTAAAAATTGCGGAACTGTAATCTCTCCTTCATCTAAAATCAAATAGTTAGCTCCTGCTTTTTGAGCCGGTTCTGGCACCGAGGTTGGATAAGGGCCACCTACAGCAACTTTTTTCCCTAGTTGCGCTGCTTTGTGAATTTGGGCAAGAAAGTCTTCTTTCTGTGCAAGCATCGCAGAAAGAATCACCATGTCGCACCATTGCCAATCAGCATCCGTTTCTTGGTTAACATTGCGATCGTAAAACCGAACTTCCCAATCTGTTGGTAGCATAGCGGCAACAGTCAGAATCCCTAGCGGTGGAATAAATGCTTTAAGTCCCGCCATTTTCATGAATTCGTCGTAAGACCAAAAGGTTTTGGGAAAGCGGGGGTAAAGTAAGAGTACTTTCATTGCTGTAGTCCTCTAATTAAATTTTGGTTGAAAGATTTTTTACTTTTGATAAATCCGTGTTTTGGATGATCATTGCAGAGATGATGCTACGATCCCACTACCCCTATTCTTTCTCTATCTGTCTTCAGATAGACATTTGGATTTGCAAAGGTGATTTTTTAGTCAGTTGACAGCATTACCGCCGTTGTAATGTAGCCATTTTCAATCCGGCGAGGTACTGCTATGCCAATAGACCTAACCCCCTTCCTGCTTCGGGAAGGGGGAAAAATTCAAAGTCTCTCTCCTTTTAGGAGCTACGGTGTACACACAAGTCTGAAATAGTTTACTCACCTGGTTTTCGCGTCAGTTTTACCCCACCCTAACCCTCCCCGATGCATTGGGGCTACGGTGTATACACAAGTCGAATTACCCCCTCTAACTCCCCCTTGCAAAGGGGGAGAACCGGATATTTCCCCCCTTTGCAAGGGGGGAAACCGGAAAATCTTGTTCCCTCCCCTTTGCAAGGGGAGGGCTAGGGTCTTTCAAGGGTAGGGGTTTAAAAATCAGGCAGTAGAGAGAGTGATTTGAGACACATGAAGTTGTGGAGGGGAAGTGGGCCAAGGCTCAGGAAAAAAACTACCTTGAGGTAATGGCAGGCGATTGAGAACAGCGGCCTTAATGACTAAAAATCCACGACGAAAACAACTCAAGCAACGATGGAGGACACTATTTTTAAAATTGCGTCGTGCCACATGAGTTGGTGGTAAGTCATCTAAACTACTAATCGGTAGATTGGCATCAACTTCTCCACCAACGCTGACTTGCCACAGAGTAGCAACAGCCATCGCTAACCAATGTCTCTCGGCGCGTCTGGGGTGAGTAATCTTGGTGCAATGCCAACAAAAACCGCCGCGTTTACCATCTTTAAAAAGACACTCAATCCAACAGCGCATAGAATACCAGCAAGCATCCGCAACGTCAGGTGGTAAATCGGTGAGAATCAACCAGGGGTCAGTGTAACCCGCGTCATGGCGAGCTAATAAAGTACATTTGAGAGAGTTAGTCTTGAAACAGGTAACTAAGCCAGAGAAAAACTGACCAACTTCGGACTGTATTTTCCTTTTTTCCCAATAGCTCTGCTAAGAATACTGATACTGTTGTCAGTCCGCAAGATTGGGTCATCACTATCCCAAAACTCCACATTGCTAGTATCAATGCTTGCGACTTAGACAGATGCGGCATCTTTTCTATGACTTTCCTCGTCCATTGCCTTAATTCCTCGCTTTTTCCTAAAAGCATTTTCCCCCCACACCCTGACATTCTTCACCGCATCTGACTTGCATATTTTTGCGGTCTGACAACAGTTGTGTATTTTACCTGCTTTTCTCCCTCTTTCTTAAACCCCTACCCTTGAAAGAGGGCTAGGGTGGGGTAAAACCTTGGTTAATCAGCTATTTCAGACTTGTGTGTACACCGTAGCCTTTTAGAACAGAGGTTTTCCAGATGCCGTGAAAAGTCAGGTCGTTTTCCTTGGTGAAGAGTTTCCATAGCAATCGGAGTTGAGTTAAAATCTCTCGGCGAGTTGCCCTGGAAAATGTCAAAATTAAATGAGTTTTGCGTAGGCGCAAGCGACTTGTCGCCAGACATCGCCACTTTACACAACGCGGATTTGAGATAATTAAGTTGGAATTTATGGGCAAGCAACGTGTTCTTTCTGGAATTCAACCAACCGGCAATTACCATCTAGGTAACTACTTGGGAGCCATTCGCAACTGGGTAGAAGGTCAGAGCGAATACGAAAATTACCTTTTTGTGGCTGATTTGCACGCAATTACAGTGCCACACAAACCAACACAGTTGGCAACTGATACCTACACCCTTGTTGCTCTCTATCTAGCTTGTGGTCTTGATTTAAATCACTCTACCATCTTTGTACAATCCCACGTTTCGGCCCACAGTGAACTCACCTGGTTGCTCAACTGCATTACACCTCTAAACTGGCTGCAAGACATGATTCAGTTCAAGGAAAAGGCCGTCAAGCAGGGAGAAAATGTCAGTGTCGGCTTATTGGATTATCCTGTGCTGATGGCAGCGGATATTTTGCTTTACCAAGCGGATAAAGTGCCAGTGGGTGAAGACCAAAAGCAACATTTGGAATTGACACGGGATATTGCAGCTCGGTTAAATCATCAATTTGGTAAACCAGATCAACCAGTTCTGAAGTTACCAGACCCTTTGATTCGCAAGGAAGGGGCAAGGATAATGAGTTTGGCGGACGGTACACGCAAAATGTCAAAGTCCGATCCTTCAGAGTTAAGCTGGATAAGTTTGCTAGATTCACCAGAACAGATTCAATACAAGATTAAGCGTTGTAAAACTGATCCGATTCGGGGACTGACTTTTGACGATCCAGCGCGTCCAGAGTGTAATAATTTGTTAACCCTGTATACATTGCTTTCTGGTAAAACGAAGGAAGATGTTGCAGTTGAGTGTCAGGATATGGGCTGGGGACAATTCAAGCCATTGTTGACGGACACAATTATTGAGTCTCTCAAACCAATCCAAGAAAAATATCAGGCGGTAACGGCGGATAAAAGCTATTTAGAGTCTGTGTTGCGGGATGGAGGGGAAAAAGCTAGAGCGATCGCAAATCAAACTTTATCACAAGTAAAAGCTGCTTTAGGCTACTCTCTTCCTCTCTAAGTTTTCCCTTTTAGGTGTGATTTGCTATACCATTTAAGAAATTGAAAGTCTTAATTTTATGCATCACACCCATAGCCACACAGCCTTTCGCAGAGCTGTACAAGCAGGTGAATTTCTAGTTACCGCCGAGGTAGCGCCACCGAAAGGGGGAGATCCAGCGCACATGATTCAAATGGCGGCGACTCTTAAGGGAAGGGTTCATGCTGTCAATGTTACTGATGGTAGCCGCGCAGTATTACGGATGTCTTCGTTAATGGCGTCAGTGATTTTGTCACAAAACGGTATAGAGCCGATTTGTCAAATTGCTTGCCGCGATCGCAACCGCATCGGTTTACAAGCTGATTTGATGGGCGCTCATGCTTTGGGCATACATAACATTTTAGCTTTGACTGGCGACCCAGTAAAAGCAGGTGATCATCCAGATGCCAAAGCGGTGTTTGATTTAGAAGCTGTGCGACTGCTGCAACTGATTCGGAAGATGAATCAAGGCGTTGATTGCAATGAGAAACCCTTGACTGATGGAGCGCTAGATTTATTTGTTGGCGCAGCAGTAGATCCGCAATGTAAGAGTTGGTCAGGTTTGCAAAGTCGATTTGAACGCAAAATTGAAGCTGGAGCGCAGTTTTTTCAAAGTCAGTTGATTACAGATTTTGAGCGGCTAGAAAAGTTTATGGATACCATTGCCGCTGGTTATAAAAAACCAATTTTGGCAGGAATTTTTCTGTTGAAATCGGCAAAAAATGCCCAGTTTATTAATAGATGTGTTCCGGGTGTAAATATTCCCCAACATATTATTGATAGATTGGCAAAAGCCAAAGACCCTTTTGAGGAAGGGATAAAAATTGCCGCCGAGCAAGTGCAGATAGCGCGGCAATTGTGTCAGGGTGTACACATGATGGCGGTGAAACGCGAAGATGCGATCGCGCCAATTTTAGATTTGGCTGGGGTTGCTCCAGTTAATCAGTTGGTATCTAAGTAAATAAGATAATAAATCTTTTATGAAAGCAGATGGTTCCATCTGCTTTTTTAATCCTGAATCAGACGCGTCTACACGATTTTTGATAGACTTTCAATATCCAATTTTTGCTTCACTAAATCCAGGTGAAAACTGACAAAATATTTTATAGCTTATTTCAAGCTTTTCCTAGCATCTTTTTTGCAATAGTTGGCGATAATACTGTTGATGTAAACGCCTATAAATTTGTTTCAGTTGAAGTAAAAGAAAATGCTTTTAGGATTGATGGGGTATTTATCCCCACAAGTGAAACTACAAACCAGCCACTTTACTTTGTTGAAGTCCAGTTTCAATTAGACTCAACTTTTTATAGACGCTTCTTTGCTGAAATCTTCACTTACTTTCGTCAAAACGAATCAGTCAATTTTTGGCGTGCTGTGGTTATCTATCCCCAAAGGAGTTTAGATCCAAGCGATCGCTTACCGTATGAGTTGCTTCTAGACAGTTCACAAGTGCAACGCATTTATCTAGATGAATTAGATACGGGGGAGAACTCACTGCAAGTTGCGATCGTTAAATTAATTATCGAAAAAGAAGAGACAGCCATTGACAAAGGTAGAGAATTGATTTTACAGGCTAGGCAACAACTGGCAGATGAATCTACCAGGAAGCAAATTGTAGAATTGATAGAGACTATTCTGTTGTACAAATTTACCCGGTTAAGCCGAGAGGAGTTAGCAGAAATGTTGGGTATAGATGACGAATTCAAAAAAACAAGGATGTATCAATCAATCAAGGAAGACGGCTTAGAAGAAGGTCGCCAACAAGGTCGCCAAGAAGGTCGCCAACAAGGTAAGCAGCAAGCTAAGTTAGAAGCTATTCCCCGGTTGTTGGCATTGGGATTGAGTGTAGAGCAAGTGGCGGTGGCTCTCGATTTAACGGTGGCACAAGTACAGGAAGCAACCCAGAATTCGTCTGGCTAGATTCTGGGTGCTACTTGCGATCGCACTTCAAACCTGGGTTACATCTTACCGTGTTGCATCACTTCTTGTAGATGGCGGCGAACCTCTTGTGCTTGCTCAAGATCAGATTGCCGCAATTTTTGGAACAACTCTACACAAGGCTGAGAACCTACTTGTTGTGCATCTTTGATGTAAATATCATAAGCTTTGACGGCTTCTGCCTTGTTGTGCAACACGGTGACAAAATCGTACTCCAAGTTGCTAATTGGTTCTTGAGACTGTCCGTTACCTGTATTTTTAGCCATTGTTTGAACCTCTTTTAGGATTTCTAATTAACTTTATACTTACCCTTAAAGAGCGATTCATCTTCCAAAAAGAGTATATTTCAATACGTCGGAAGTACCTTACGAGGGTAGGTTAGTAAATTCGTAATTCGTAATGACGCTCTCTACGTTCGCGCAGCGTGTCGTAGACAGACGCTACGCGAACGAATACTCGCTAACGTAATTCGTAATTAATAGCCGTCACTCTATAAATACGTCAGGAGATAGGACAGACAAGGGAGAAAATTCAACCTCATCTCCCCCACTCTCTAATTTCATAACAATTTATCCAAGCGGTTGCTTCTCATCACATTGACGTGAGTACTCGAATTCAAACTCATCATTTTGCCGTTCCCTACCTCCTCTATACACAACCGGACAAAACTTAGTGTTAGCACTCATACAATCCATGTGTGGCGTTTTAGCACACACCACAAGTAGTCCACCCAGAACAAATAACAAACCACAAATTGCCAGCGTATTAACCCAAGAAATTTCCAGCGCTCCGTGAACTACTACCTCTCGCAGTAGAGATACAATCGTTACCTCAACTGCTACTCCTACAGAGATACTATGTTCTTGCAAGTAGACCATTAATAGTCGGAATAACTCGACTAAAATCAACACAAATAGTATTTTTGCAGTCACATATTTATAATCTAGTGGCTGCATGAGGGCCATAAGTAACCCCCACAATTGGATCAGCATGACGGCAAACAAACCCAAACACAAAACAATCACAATTAAGTCTTGAAAGGCTTCCATGTTGCGAACAATTGATTGCCGATCAAGCCAGCGATCGCTAAATAAAAATCGACTTTTCTGGCGCTTTTGCATGTACATTCATTCCAATCGGGATAAGTTCAGACAACACCAGCGAGTCAACCCAATACTTTTATGTTATGCAATATTAAGCTGTTGCGCCTCAGCGAGGTTGGTAATTTAAATTTTGTGCTTGTTGCAACAATTGCTCGGCATTTTTCGCCCATTGGGGATTTCCCTGAGCATTGTATAAATCTCTAGCAAATTGCAATACTTGTACTGCATCTCCATATTGCTGTAACTGCATAAAAACTAACCCAGCACCATAATAAGCATTGGGATAGTTAGAGTTAGCTTCGGCTGATTTTCTAAAAGCCTCTAACGCCTCTTGTAATTTGCGTTGCTGAAACCAAATTGAGCCGAGATTGTAATAAGCTTCTGGATACTTCGGATTAATTTTTACTGCCTGATTAAAGGCATCTCTTGCTTGATCGAGTTTGCCTTGTTGGAGATAACACATCCCCAGATGGTAAGGAGGTTCTGGTGCATTTTTGCTATATTCTATGGCTTTTCTAAAAGATGCGATCGCTCGGTCACAATCTCGTTGCTGTTCTTGTACCAACCCTAAGTTATAGTGGGCAAATCCTAGTTTGGGATCAAGTTCTACGGCGCGTTGCAAGTAATCGTTAGCTAACTGTAAATTATTACCTTCTAACAATGCACCGCCCAAATTGGCAAAAGCTGGAGCAAACTTAGGATCGGCTTGCGTCGCTCGATAAAATGCATCCGCAGAGGGTTGTAATTGTCCCGTTTGTCTGAATGCTAGCCCTAAATTATAGTGCGCTGGTGCTAATGCCGGATCTAACTGGGTTGCTTGTTTAAAGGCTGCGATCGCATCTTGTACCCTTCCCGCCTGAATTGCCTGTAAACCTTGGTTTAACCAGTCTACAGCACTTTTAGGGTTAGATTGTGCCACCTTTAAGGCGATAGGAGAAGATAGAGCAAGAGAGGGGGAGGAAATACTAACAATCAGCAAAGTTAAACTTACTAACCCTGCTATGCGATATTTAAAGAATGATAATGCCATTGATTTTCTGACTCGCAACAATTTCAGTTAACTTTACTTCATCAAAAGTTTTTTACAAAAGTTTTTAATTTGGCATAAAAGTTTGTGATAATTAACTTTTCTTAAGCTAAATCTTACGACAGGCTACAATTTTTTTAACTTTCGATTAAAGAGAGGATAATAACAAATTAAAGAAGGGGTAATTTTGACTCCAGAGAACCATTTTTTTATCAAATAGAATTCAGGAGTCAGGAGGAGGCAGTGCGGTCTTCTCCCAAAGGGAGAGGCTAGCGCCAAGGGGGTTTCCCCCATGAGCAACTGCCGTACAGAATTCAGAATGAATTCTGTACGGCTAGTGAATGAAGAAATCAGTTGAAGACGATTGCGGACTCGCTACTGTCTTGACTCGGAATCCCGAATTCAGAATAGCTGGATTCTTCTTTAACCCTTCATATATACGGAATCATGCGGTTAGGAAAAACTTACCGCAAGGGAGGTTTTATGAACGAAAAAGTAAAATCGGGTTCGCGGAATGTTGCAATTGTCGGGCCTTATTTAAGTGGAAAAACCACTTTACTAGAAAGCTTGTTATTTGTCACAGGGGCAATTTCCCGCAAAGGCAATGTTAAGGACAGCAATACAGTGGGAGATAGTGCTGCCGAGTCGCGCGATCGCCACATGAGTGTAGAAGTCAGCGCTGCTAGCACTGAGTATAACGGCATTCGCTTCACTTTTATTGACTGTCCGGGAAGCGTAGAATTTGCCCAAGAAACGTACAATGCTTTAATCGGAGTCGATGCAGCAATTGTAGTTTGCGAACCCATCCGCGAACGAGTCCTCACCCTCGCCCCTCTATTTAAATTCCTCGACGATTGGGAAATTCCCCACCTCGTCTTCGTCAACAAAATGGATCGGGCAAATATTCACGTTTTGGAAACGTTGCACGCCCTAAAAGCAGTATCTAGCCGTCCCCTGGTAGCGCATCAATATCCCATCATGAACGGGGAACAACTCACCGGCTTTATTGATATGGTGAGCGAACAGGCATATCAATATCATCCAGGCGCACCTGCTGACCCCATCCCTTTTCCCGAAAGTTTAAAAGAAGAAGAACACATAACACGGGCAGAAATGCTCGAAGCCTTAGCAAATTTTGACGACCATTTACTCGAAGAACTTTTAGAAGACATTGAACCACCCCAAGAGGAAATTCTCAAAGATTTAAAAATGGAATTAGGGGCAGATTTAGTAGTGCCCGTTTTCTTTGGTGTAGCAGAACAAGATTATGGTGTTAGACCTCTATTAGAAGCCTTGTTACGGGAAGCCCCCGAACCAGAAACCACAGCAGAACGTCGTTTAAAAAACATCAAAGGTGATACACCTTTAGCGCAGGTATTAAAAACTTACTACACTCCCCAAGGTGGTAAACTCTCTCTCGTGCGTGTTTGGCGAGGCAAATTAACTGATGGTATTGTCCTCAATGGCATTCGCACTGGTGGAATTTACCGCCTCATGGGACAACAGCAGCAGATAGTTAACCAAGTTAGTGCTGGTGAAATTGTCGCATTGAGCCGTTTAGAAGGAATCAAAACAGGCGATACAATCTCTACAGAACAGCAATCTGCAATAGAATTGCCTAAAGCTGTACAGTTGGAACCTGTGTATGCCCTCGCTATTACACCAGAAAAGCGCAACGATGAAGTTAAACTCAGCAGTGCTATTACCAAGTTATTAGAAGAAGACTGCTCACTTGCTTGGGAACAACATGGCGATACTCACGAAGTAATCCTGTGGGGTCAAGGCGAAATTCATTTGCAAGTCACCCTAGACAGACTGCGCCGCAAATATAACTTGCCGATGACAACTCATTTACCGCAAGTGCCTTACAAAGAAACCATTCGTAAGACAGTGGCTTCAGTTCATGGGCGCTACAAACACCAAAGCGGTGGTCACGGACAGTTTGGTGATGTTTTTCTTGAAATCAAGCCTTTACCACGCGGTACAGGTTTTAACTTTAATGAAACCATTGTCGGCGGCGTGGTTCCCAAACAGTACATTCCTGGCGTGGAAATGGGCGTGCGGGAATTTCTGACACATGGGCCTTTGGGCTTCCCAATAGTGGATGTGGCGGTAACTCTGACTAATGGTTCGTATCACAACGTTGACAGTTCCGAACAAGCCTTTAAACAAGCTGCCCGATTGGCAATGCAAACAGGGATACCCCAAGCAGAACCTACGCTGTTAGAACCAATTCTGCGAGTGGAAGTGACAACTCCTAGCGAATTTACCTCCAAAGTGCTGCAACTATTGAGTGGTAGACGGGGGCAAATTTTAGGCTATGAGGGGAGAAACGATTGGCAAGGCTGGGATAATGTCTCTGCATACTTGCCACAAGCAGAGATGCAAAATTTTATTGTAGAACTGCGATCGCTCACCTTGGGCGTTGGTTCCTTCCATTGGGAATATGATCATCTCCAAGAAGTGCCTGAAAAGCTTGCTGAACGTGTCATTCACAGCAATGGTAATGGTGGTAACGGCAACGGTAAGTAATTTTGGATTTGGAATTAATCTAGAGTAGCGTAGGCAATGCTCCAAGGCTGAGATTCCTGACTTCTGAGAAAAGTCGGGAATCTTTTTTAATCTGTAAAAGGATTCGTAAATAACTAGGACTTACGCACTGTACAACTTAATCATGGTATGCATATACGAAAATGGGTCGTTTCAGCCTTTTATTAATCGTTCTTCGATGGTCATCTGTAGGGGTTTAGCAATGCTAAACCCCTACGACAGACGTGCTTTTTCAAAGAACCCATATTTGGTATTTTCTGTCAATGCGTAAGTCCTAATAACTTGTGTGAAATGGTATTAGTTTTATAAAAGCCTTTGGGAATTATGTGATTAAGTATATTCGTCTTAACTACACAGAAAAAACTCATGGGCTTTATAGTCTCTCTTGTCACTAGCCTAATTGCAATTCTCGTCTATCTCAATACACATAGCATCTCTGGTGAAAGGTCACGTTTAGCTATACGCACAATTATGATGTTGATTGGCAGTATTGCAGTACTGAATTCTTTTTCTAGGTTTTTGGTGATTGTCCCACCTGGTAATGTCGGTGTCGTCAATTTATTTGGTGAGGTTCCTGAAACTACTCTTAATCCTGGTGTCCACTTGCTGAATCCCTTTAGCAAGGTGCTGAATTTTTCTACTCGCCTTAAGGATATAAAGGAAAATATAGATGCGACATCCCAAGAAGGTTTGAGCCTAAATCTTGATGTTAGTCTTCAGTACAAGCTAGATCCGCAAAAGGCAGCTACAGTCTATAAAACAATTGGAACTGATGAAACACAACTGGTAATTTCCAGATTCCGCTCTACTGTCCGCGCTATCACGGCAAACTACCCAGCCAATGCTATTTACTCTACCAAACGCCAAGAAATTGCCCAAAAAATTGACCAACAACTCACCCAAGAAATACCGGCTTTGGGTTTCATCGTTGAGGAAGCTCTTTTACGAAACATCAAAATGCCTGATACTCTACAAGCTGCAATTCAAAACAAACTCAAGACAGAGCAAGAAAATCAGCAGATGAAATTTGTTTTAGAGAAAGAGCGTCAAGAGGCAGAAAGAAAGCTTATCGAAGCGCGAGGTATAGCTGATTCCCAAAAAATTCTCTCAGGTGGACTTACAAACCAAGTGCTACAATTACGAGCGATTGAAGCCACAGAAAAGCTAGCTCAATCTAATAATTCTAAGTTGGTAATTATTGGTTCGGAAAAAGGCGCAGTGCCTATTATGATTCAGCCAGAAACAGGAACCTCAAAGCCCTAAAATTTTTCATCGGGTCAATGTCTTGACATAATGCTAATTTTATGAATATACACTATGTAGGGGTTGCTAGTGAGGTGCGTAGGCTTTGCTCGCACTTCGGCTGCGCTCAATGACCGCCGTAGGCATCGCTCCAAGGCTGAGATTCTTGATTTCTGAGAGCAGTCGGGAATCTTTTTTAATCTATAAAAGGATTCGTAAACCGCACGCCCTCAACCGTCGCACCTGATGCAAAGTCCTCAGTATAAACTTCTTCAATTTGGTTGAGTCGCGCCGTTGCCCAAATTTGCGCGTCCCAAAACCCGAAGTAATGGGTTTCCACACCGCGAATCGCTTCTAGGGAAATGAGCCGTGTAATATCAACGACATGGCAAGCAGCTAAATAGTTACGCATTCGCACCAGCGCCTCAGCAGGAGTTAAAAGCAATCGCCGAGTCCTGGTTGTGGCCATAAAAAACTCTCCCAACACCTGGGTACTAATTACTGCCTTCCCAGAACGAATCAATTGGTCAGTAATTGCGATTGCTCGTTCCTGTTTCACTATATCTAGTGGGTCGTAGATATAAACGAGAATATTAGTATCCAGTAAAACCCTACCGTTCATAAAGGTCTTCACGCTGCCAATCCCGACCTCCAAGTTGAGCAGGTCGAGTTTTGATTTGCTCAATAAATTCTCTTTCGGCTTCCCACATTGCAAGATTAGTTTGAGGTGGAGTTATTTCACCAAGATGAAGATCAATAGCTTGGCGAATAATCTCTGCTTCACTTACACCCGCCTGTTGAGCGATCGCTTTTAGCAAATGTTCTTGACGTGGTTCAATATAAATTTGCTTGCGAATTTTACTTGACACAATTTAAATTTTATATGATGTATACATTACATTATACGTTATATGTGAGTACGCATTAGCCGGGTGTATTCGAGTAAGCTGGAGGAATTGTTTTTTCCATCTGACAAAGAGATTGACGATCGCTCAAATCTGGATACTTTTGCAAATAATCTTTTATCCACATACAACCATAGTGCAATATCTGGTTACTATCTAAAACGCGATTGAGTTGCCAGAGAATCACAACATCATCTAACCCGGCAGATGCTAGGATTGCTCCTTGATTCTGGGTAGCGGGGTAAAAGGCAACATTCAATGCTCGCTGTTCATGTCCTTCCAGAGTAGCGCGGAGGATGCCATCTAGCGACCAAAGTTTTACTTTATTATCCCAACCAGCAGAGGCTAAGACAGTACCCCAGTTGTCGGGGAGTCCAGAATGGGGGGGAATGAAGGTGATGCCATTTACCCGATCTGTGTGGGCGGGAATGGTGCGAATTAATTTACCTTCTAACGACCACAGCTTAATTGTCCTGTCCTCGCTGGCTGTAGCAACGAACTTTCCATCAGGACTAAAGACGACATCCCAAATAGTATCGTTATGACTTTTGAGGGTGAATTGTGGCTGAGATGGAAACTTTCCCTTCGCGTCCCGTTGCCAGAGGCGAAGAAACGTATCTCGACCGCCGATCGCTAACCACTGGTTATCATGGCTAAATGCTCCAGCATTGAGGCGATCGCGGTTTTTAGGTAGGGACTCACTCAGGGTTTGGATGAAAGTACCATCCCGCTTCCAGAGTTTAGCAGTGCCGTCCCAACTGATGGAAGCTATTTCTAGCCCATCGGGACTAAACACTACATCCCGCACTGTTGCGTTATGGGCTGAAATCGTTTTTAAGGGTTTTCCCTGCATCGTCCATAAAGTCAATGAACCATCGTCGCTACCTGCGGCGATCGCCTTCCCGTCTGGGCTGATATCCACCGACCAAACCTGTCCCGGTGGCGGGGTTAAGGTGTTGAGCAGTTGTCCGGCTCGACTCCACAGCTTAATGGTACCATCAGCACTAGAGGAAACGATTGTTTGCCCATCAGGGCTAATGGGCGTGTGCCAAACAGAGGCACGATGACCCCGCAATACCGTGAGAATATCGCTTTGCAGCTGCCACAACCGCACCAAGTTATCTTCACCAGCGGAAATCAAACGACGGCCATCGGCACTGAAAGCTACTTCCCATGTACCGTTAATATGGGCATACAGGGTTTGATTGACAGTTCGATCGCTGTTCCAAAACTTAATTGTGTTATCCCAACCAGCTGAAGCGAGGGTTTGTCCATCGGGGCTAAAGGCGAGAGTCACCACACTGCTGTCGTGTTCTGTGGCAGTTTCCAATAAAGTGCCAGTGACAGTCCACCAGATAACATTACCAATCCAGTCTCCAGCTACCAGAGTTTGTCCGTCAGGGCTAAAGGTGACGCTCATCAGACGGTTTTTGCCTTTTTTGGATGCGATGGGATTATTCAGTGTCCGAATTTTCTTACCCTCCAGATTCCAGAGGATGAGAGTATTATCATCACTGACCGAGGCTAGGATGTTAGCATCAACAGGACTAAACGCCACCTTTGAAACTGCATCGCTGTGTCCCTTAAAAGTGCGAATCAAGCTGCCGTCGATGCGCCAAAGTTTTACTGTCCTGTCGTTACTAGCCGAGGCAATCCATTGTCCGTTAGGGCTAACGGCGAGCGATCGCACCCAATCTTGATGTCCGTTGAGTGTTTTAACCAGTGTGCCGTCCAGCTTCCACAGTCGCACCGTGCCATCTTGCCCAGTCGAAATTACTCTATCGCCTTTGGGAGTAAAGGTGACATCAAAGACTTCTCCTTTGTGACCGCTAAGTACTTTTACCAATGTGCCATCGCTTTTCCACAGAGTAATCTTACCCTGTTGGTGAGCAGCAGCGATTGTCTGTCCGTCGGCAGTGATGGCAATACCCCGCACTTTTCCCTGTTCACCGTTTAGGCGGTTGCGTTCAATGACTTGAAAGGTGGCACGGCGCAATTCTCGATCTACCTTGGTAACTAACTCAGCAGGCACTCCCGACAATTTGCTCAATCGAGTCTGCGCTTTGATGGCACTGACTAAAGCATCTAATCGATTCCCAGAGGCAAACTGAGCTTCCGAGACGTTAGCGATCGCTTCAATTTCTCGGAGAGTGGCTTGATGTCTTTGAGCAAAGGCATACATTCCTAAAGAACTGGCGACGACGAAAGCAATACTAACAGTCCCCAGTAACCACTTTTGCAAGCGACTGGCACGTTTTTCTTGTTGTAGTCGCTTTTCAACTTCTTGCAGTCGCCGGAATTCTTCTTGTCGTTTCAAATCATCTAAGTCGGTGCTGGTGCCAAACCATTTCACCACCTGTCCGCTTCCATCCTTGATGGGAATTGCCTGATTGAGAAACCAGCGATAGTTTCCCGCCACATCTTGTATTCTCAGTTGCACTTCATAGGGTGAGTTGGTTTCTACAGAATGTTTGCAGGCGGCAAGGTTATTAAGGCGATCTTCAGGATGAACCACATCCAGGCTTTTCCAATTTGTCACCTCCGAATGCGATCGCCCCAAAAAGGTACTTAAGTGCTGGTTGGTATAAGATAGCCTACCATCTGGCTCTACAATCCATACCATTTGGGGCATTGCTTCTGCTAGTTGCCGAAAGAACCTTTCGCTTTCTTGCTGCGCCGCAAATTGCCGCCGGATTTCTTGCTGTTCTGCATCCTGACTGGCAGCAAGAAACTGGTAATCTAAATCGCTGAGGCTTTTGTTTTGCGCCCACTTTTGGGCATCAATCAGGGCTTGTCCCCGTAAAAGTCGAGATGTATCCTGTTTTTGAGAAGCAATCCAAGCTGATAGTGTTTCCGAGTAAGGACGTAATTGATTTAATTGTTCCTCTACCCATTCCCAATTGAAAACTTCTTGATATATGCGATTGCGGATTTGCAGATATCCTTGAGATTTGACTACCAAACCAGAAAGCAGCAGTTCTATGTGTTCTCTACTGTCGTCGGCTGCTACAGGCATAGCTTGTAAAAGTTGCTGATAGATACCCAGTAATCTACTAACGCGCTGGCTATTGTAAAGTAAGCGATTGCGAATTGTGCGTAAATGCTCTGGTTCGTCCTGAGATTCCCAATTTTTAATGATTTGCGATCGCACTAAACACTCTATCCAATCTGCTTCCTTACCTGGTGTAATCTCCAAAGGTGGGCTAGTTTTGACGTTGCTACTTTCTAGATTCATCCCTTGGCTGTAATGCTGTTGCTTGGTTATTACCACCAACTGACATAATTTTTGCGTTAGAAATGGCTGTCCATTAGTCCAAGCAATAATTTCTTTAAATACCCTTTGGGGATTGTTCACAACTTGCTCTAATCCCACTACCAGAGGTTGAGCTTCTGCTAATGTAAACCCTTCTAAATTAATAGCAACACCGATATTAAAAGGTGTTTTGAGTTTATCTTGAATTAAATCAGAGGGAGTTGCAACGCCAAATAAAGCAAAACCCAGTCGTTCGTATTCAGGATTATGGACTCTTTGTTGATAGCAAGCCCGAATCCAGGCATAGAAATCATCTATGCCAAAGCTTAATTGCAGCAAGCTATCAATTTCATCAATGAAAATAAAAATGCGATTGTTACTCAGATTGACTAGCAAAATATCTTCGATAAAATTGCCCAAGCGTTGTATGAGTGAAAACTCAGTTTGTTCTTGCCACCAAGCTGCAAAATCGATTTTTTTAGCTAATCCAAAACTATGCAGCAAGCGGACAATTATCCCTTTATAAAATTGTGTCGGGGTGAGTTCTTGGCTGCGTATCTGCGTAATATCAATGTAAGCACAACTAAAGCCTTCATTTTGTAATCGTTGCTTGGTATGTACCAGCAGTGAAGATTTGCCTATTTGACGACAGTTGAATACATAGCAAAATTCCCCTGCTTTCAGGGCTGTATAAAGCTCAATATCTGCTTGTCTATTAACATAGTTAGCAGCATTAGCATTTAGACAGCCACCAACTTTATAAATGCTTTTGTTCATAATAGCAAATCATCATTTGCTTAACTTTGTTGAATTACGACATCAGATATTTTTTCAAGAAGCCTTGATATAATTGGCAACTAATTACCCATTTTTGTTGCTGCAACTGAATTAACCCCATATTTTCTAATTGGTAGGCAGTTAATATATCTAAATCGATATTTTTATCTTTTGTTAAAAAGATTTTCATAGTATCTAATAATTGGGTATTTTTTTGTAATTTATTTAATAAATTTTGTAAATGCTGACGATAAATTCCTACTTCTGTGATTGCTGTTTGCAAAATTTCTTCTAAGGTTAATTTATGATAGAGCAGGTGATAAAGAGTAATATTTAGCAATGCGGGATGTCCCCCGATTAATTCCATTAATTGCTGCACTTGCTTGTTTTGTTGCCAATCAATTCCATAGCGGTTTGCTAACTCAATTACTTGCTCAGAAGTAAATTCTGATAATTTCAATGGTAGCCCAATGTTAAAAGGAGATTGATTAATTTCAATAGAAAGACAAACATCTGTTGAATAAACAATCACCAAACGCAGCTTTGTCCATACTTCATCCTGTTGCGCTTCTTCTTGCCACGAACGTAACAGAGGTAGAAATTCATTGGCTAGATCGGGATATTCAAAAATATGCTGAACTTCGTCTAATACTAATAGTAAAGGTTTTTCTAAAGGTGCAAGCAAACATTCTTTTAGATAAAGAGTGCAGCTGAGTTTACTACCTATTTCTTCGTCCCAATGTTTATCGACATTAAATTCCCTGCCTAGTTGACGAGCAATACTAGCAGCTAACCATTGCATGAATAATTGAGGTTTTCGCAAAACATCAATATCAACTTGAGCGATATTGATTTTTGCAGTTTCATACCCTAACATTCTGGTATGAGCTACAATCCGCAACATCAGAGAAGTTTTACCCATGCCTCGACAACCTTGAATGCGAATGACGCATCCCGGTTGAGTAATTTCTTGATATGCTAGTTCTTCTAATGGAGGACGAGGAATATAGAATTTAGAATCTAAAGATAAAGGAGCACAGGGATATTTTATATATTCACTAATCTTTGTTCCATCGTTGTAATCGCTTTGTTTATTGAGTGTCATTTCACTCTTAATTTTCTCTTCGTCGAGAAAGACGGAAACAATTTGAGATGGTGCAGTATTTGGTGTGATTGTTTGTTGTTCCCCCGACAATTCACTTTCTGGTAATAAATCTGCATTAGCTGAATTTGCAGATAAATCTCGATCTATCAGTTGTCTATCTTCTGACGAATATTCCCGCAGAAAATCCATATCATTGGCATCATATAGGGTGTAATCATCTTCATGCAACACTAAATCAAAAGCACTAAAGCAGATTCGCATGGTACGCGGATCTATCCTCGAATTCAAAGACCATAAACGGCTTAAACTAGAGGTAGAAATTCCAATGCGATCGCTTAATTCTACTTGGGTAAAACGTTTACTTCCTCTTTTTTGTCTCTCTTCTTCTAAAATTGCAGTTTGCAATCTCTTCAACCCAACAACAGTCAGAACTGCTCCTCTTTTTCGCAGTGATTTATTTTTGTCTGCTTTCATCTCTAAATGAGATTTTTTAGTTGTTTTCATATTAATTTTTATTAAAAGGGTTCTTTCAGACTTAAATGACGTATGTGATGTTTTAATTGCTGTAATCTAGATATCAACAGATATATACTACACCTTAACTGATGTAAGTGAGGTTTTTGAACTGCACAAACCTCAATTGATTTTTTAGTCGTGGCAAAATAAAACAGTATTAAAAAATCTTTAGAGGTATACGTAAGCAAGTAGTTAATACACGTATATAAAAATACAAATATTGTTAGTAAATGAAGTACACCTTTGCTCAATCCTTCCATTGTCAAAGCTACAGACTATACACGAGTGTTTTCAGCTAATTTGCGGGCAAGTTAGGTTAACTGATTTATCTGCGCTTGAAGTAAATAAGAAAATATGAAAGATTTAAAGGCAGTGCCAATTATTTCTTGCAATATGCTGTTCAATTAAGAGTTCGATTTGTCGAGGTTAAATAGAACGACTTGAAAAAAACAAACTATGTGAAGTAATGTAAAAACTTTGGTATTTAGTTCGTAGTAAGGACTTCAGTCTTCACTACAAACCTTTAATTATTTACACCGTTCTACTTACTGTTGAAGAAGCTGACAACGCAAATGAAAGTCATCGTGTTTTGGACATACAAGAAAGGTGCAAAAACGCCGATTATCAAAACAGAATTCAGGAGTCAGAATTCAGAACTCAGAATTGAATTGGAGTCCGACTGGTGAATGAATAAGCGGCGTTTTTGCACCCCTGCTAAATCAATGATTTAGCGGTCTGCAATTAGTGGCGGGTCAGAATCACCCACTAAATTGATTCTGACTTCTGAATAGGCAAAATCATAATGTTTTTTACTTAATTTGCTTGTTTTTGTATGAAGCTTTTAAATCCGCTTTGGGTAATCGCCATGAAAAGCATCAATAAAAAATTCGTTGCTCTTTGTTTTATCACTGCTGGCAGTCTTTTTTGGAGCATGGAGGGGCTGGTTAGCTCTGCCCAAGCTCAAAGTTTTGAACCTGTTTCTACGATCATTTCCCAATCTTCTAAACCTGTCACCTACATGACAGTACTGGACAAAAATACAATCGTCATCCAAATTACGGAGGGCGAATTTAACTTCCACGGCTATCTGGAGAGGACATCTGGCAATACATTCATTGGCGAAAACGAGCAGGTGCGCGTCATCTATGATCGAGGTACTAAGCAGGTTGTGGTGATTAACAAAAAGACGGGGACTGAGTTTTACAACTACTACTTCTCTGATACCAATGAAGGGGCGCTTTAGGTTAAAGCAATCCAATTTGTAATAATTCCTAAGATTATTTGCACTCTTGAGAAAACAACATGAAAATAAACCGTTTAATTCCGATCGTTATGAGTTCCCTAATCATCACGATCGCCCTCAATGCCCAGGCTCAAAATGCTGGAGATCCCGTTCGCGGAATTCAAGATTTAGTGAATGTTCGCGGACGAGATGGAGAAGCCATACTCCAGAAGCGGGGCTATAGGTTTCGCTGGGCTGAAAAATCTGATGATTCTACTTATAGCTTTTGGACTCAAACTAAAACAGGTCGGTGCATTAGTGTGAGGACAGAACAAGGTCGCTACGTTTCTCTGGTTGATACCGGAACTACAGCAGATTGCGATCGCGGAGATAAGAAACGTCCTCAAAATACAGGCAATTCGTCTTCCCGACCCTTGCCAGACCTAGTAGGAGCGAGGGCTGGTCAAGCAGAACGTGAAGTGCGGCAGCGGGGATATACCTATCGCCGTAACGAAAAAGTGTCAAATACTTCTGTTGCTTCCTTCTGGGTTGAAGGCAACTCAGGTAAGTGTGTAGAAATCGTTACCTCAAACGGTCGCTATCAAAACATCTTTTACGTTGATTGGCATCACTGCCATAGATAATCTAATCCCGTTCTTGTGTCTAAACCGATTGACACTGGCGAAATTCTCGATGGTAGAGTTTCCAAACAAATTCATCTAGACTCTATGCAACTAATGAAAAGCTTACGAACATTAGCCCCTACTATTGTGGGTTTATTAACTCTGACAGTCACTCATCCTGTTAACGCTCAACCAGCGATCGACACTTTAGACAACGGTAATCTGAGTGTGACTGGTATGACACCAGGAAGAGGCTGTACTGTCCTTTTTAACCCTCAAGGAGAGATCCTTCAACAAGGTCGATCCTGTAATTCAACAGAAATCCGTAAAGCCCAGACAGCGATCGATAGCTACCTGCGGGAACAGCGCACATCTGACAATCACAATAGCAGTTCGTCGCGCCAAAATCTGACCTTGATCTGCTATGGTGAGGGTCGCAAACCGACTGTCACAAATAGCTATGGATATGAATGGAACGATCGCCGCAATCGCTACGAAGCAAGTAATCGCATAGAGTCAACGACTACCAACTTCGATTCCGAAGTTCAGGTCGAAATCCGCGATACACAGGGAAAAATCCATCTCGGTGGAAGGCTCATCCCGCCGATCCATTCGGGCGGTGACAATGGATGGTGGACGCTCGAAAACCTTCAGGTCTCCCCCGATAAAATTACGGGAAAATACAGGCTAAACGGGCTAAATAAACCGCGTGTCAATATCGACCGGCGCAGCGGCAGGATCGCCATAGATGGGATTGAAAAGTTTCGGGGCGAGTGCAACTCAGGCGATTGGGGCGATAGCAGAACCCGATTCTAGTTTGCTGTATTGTTGGGTTTCGTCAAGACAAAAACAAAACCCATGTCTTCGCAGTTGAAAACTGGTTTGCTGATTAATTAGAACAATAAACAATGAATTGTTTGCGACGGAGAAACTATCACATGGAAAACTCTGCCTTGACTCTTATTCGTAGTGTTTTAGCCGCCTCGGTTATCACCACATCGCTCACATTTAGCTTCACTGCACCGTCGTTAGCTCAGGCTCATACGACAGTACGGTTTTCCGCTGGCAACGATAACACTTTTATGCGGTCTTCGATCACGGGCAACCACTACCACGACTATGTTCTGAATGCGCGGGCAGGGCAGAGGATGTCGGTTTCGTTGATTACCAAAGGATCAGCATACTTCAACATTCTCCCACCAGGCAGCACAGATCGGGCAATTTATAACAGCTCAATATCGGGTAACGACGGAAACGTTCGTTTGTCACAGAGTGGTAACTATACAGTTCGTGTGTATCTAATGGGTGGCAGTAAGGACAGAAATCGAACGGTTCCTTTTGAACTTTCAGTCGGTATCTTGTGATGGTTGCTTTTCAATACTAGAGAAAAGCTTGAAAACTGTTAGAAGCGATACGTTTATCGCATCGCTTTTAACAGTTTTCTTGATCGCTGGAAGTGCAACAGTCTAAACACCTCCAACAGCGTATTATGTGCGGGATCTTAGGCAGAAATTTTCTGCCCAATATAAGGGAACTCCAAAAAATAAATTATCCAATTTTCGGAATCACAACGACTTTTCCTCCCCCTGCTCCCCTGCCTGTTTAGCACCGCAAAAAGGAAAATTGTATGTCCCCCCTAAGAAACGAAGCCGCTGTACCGGTTGAATATCGGCTGTTTGGACTCGATCGCCGGCTCATTTGGCCGACGGTGAGCGTTTATCTTGTGGTGTTTTTATGGTCGGGAGTCATGCCAGCCATCAACGAGGCTGTTCATAACAAGGAGGTTTTAGCAGGGACAGCTTATAATGTCGGTTCCGTAAGTTTTACGCCAACCCAAGGCTGGGTGCTAACTAAGGCCCCATTCCCTGCCGGGAATTCATCAACCGCAGAGGTCTTCAAAGATGGTGTCACGTTTAGCGTCAAGAGCGGCGTCTGGAAGGGAACTGCCGAGGAACTCCTCAACCAGATCGTGAAAGACCAGAATGAATTTGTTGTCGAGGGTAAACCAGTTCCCATTACAACACTGCAAAAGGTTGCCGGAGTAGCTAAGAGAATTAATAGTCCCAACTATACTGGTCTACTGCTCGCATACGTCGATCGCAAGGGTCAGGGAGTCGAAGTGATTGTGAAGGGCCCGGCCGCTACTTCCACACAACTGGAGCAACCGATCGCTGACATGATTAAGAGCATCACATTTAAACCAAAGGAGGGTTAGTGACTAGCACGGCAAAGAGTGAGGACACAATCCGCAAGGCTGCCATTGCTCGTTCAGGCTGGAGCTATCCCGTCCGATTTTTTCAGCCGCACAACCCGGCGTGCTACCTGTATTGGTTGCTCGTGCTGAAAGGCACCTATGTTTTCAGCGGACTTTTGTTGAGCAGCGCCATCTATCCCACCGCTCTGTTCATCGCCCTCTCGTCTCAGGCATTGTATTGCCTGCCTTGGATCTGGTTTCTCACGCACAAAGATCGCTATGAACGCGAGCCAGCCAAGCTCGCGCTGCTTGGCTTCCTCTGGGGCGGACTAGTAGCGCCGTGGGTCATGGCGCTCCCTGGCAATGGTGCAATCCTATCCCTAATAGCGAAGCTGGCCAGCTTCGACTTTTATAGCCATTGGAGTCCGCCCATCACGGCACCCATCGTGGAAGAAAGCTCCAAATTCGTCGGGCTTATCATGCTCTCTTTACTAGCACGCAACCATGTCCGCAACGCCTACGACGGGTTTCTGCTTGGTGCGTTTGTGGGTCTCGGCTTTCAGGTCTTTGAAAACGTGTCTTACATTGTGGGCGCACCCGACGCAAGTTTCGGATCGCAGCAGGTTGCTGATGCGTTCCAGGTATTGGTAGGGCGCACATCTGTCGGTTTCTGGAGTCACTCGCTCTTCACGGCGGTTGCGGGTACGGGATTTGGCTACTTCCTCGAAGCGAAAAATCGCTCGTTCGGCCATCGGCTCGCGGTTTTGGTAGGTTTCTTTCTGTTGGCTTGTCTGGCTCATGGCTGTTGGGATGCCATTATTGGGTTGATCGGCTTCGGGCTCATCGGCATCGTCATTGGAACGGTTGCGATTTTGCTTGCGTGGCGGTTCTCCGAGCAGCGTCAGCGCAAGTTTGTCCGCGTCCTGCTGGCTGACGATGTTGCAAACGGAATCGTGACAGAAGCCGAACTGGATGCGATTTCTAACCGACCGAGAAATCGGCGAGCTTACCTAAAAGAGATCAAGTCCTCATCCGGGTCTGAGGCGGCAAAACGCGCTGGGTTAATACTTGATGCGGCGATCGATCTTGCAGCGGCAATTGCATCTACGGACAATCTCGATAGTCCGGCAGCCAAAGCCGCGCGTGCGGAGATTGCAAGGGTGCGCGGTGCAGCACAGTTAGGTCGATTAGAGTAGATTCCAGCGGAAATGCCGAGGCGATCGAGAGTGCCTGATACAGTAGAGCATGACTCCAAGATCGAGTTGCTCAATCACTTTACCAGAGATTATGTTCCTGTTTAATCGCTTCCTCCATTCAATAATTCGGTTTGTGCTAGTCAGTGTGATGACGATCGCAATAGTACTTGGTTGGAGTGCGATCGCCCACAGTCAACTATCCTCGTCACCCACCGCCGCTTCTAACGATCCGCACAAACCGCCTAAAGGCGTCACCCGTCTCGGTGAATATGAAATTGCCAACGTGAATTCACCACTAGACAAAAACCTTTTATTTAAGGTTGTCTCTCCCACTGTTTTTAATCGCGACGAACCGCCAGAGGGAAGTCTTCCTGTGGAAGTACGTGCTGAAGAAATTACGCAACGGCTGATGCGAGCGCTCGATAGAGCCAACAAAGCCAAACAAACTCCCATAATTTCTGTTGCCACCCTGAATAACCGCCTAATCCTCCAGCTCAATGACGATCAAACGTCCCGTTCTTTAAGGCTGGTGACAGTGACAGAGCCAGATGGTGACTACTATGGGAAAACACTGGAGGAATTGGCCCAGGAGTGGCAAAAAATATTACAAGCAGAAGTGGAACGCATCGAGCGACTCTTCTCACCTAATGTATTGTCTCAACGGGTTGGGCAGGCACTACAAATCAGCATCGGCTTGGTGTTGGGCAGTGTTGTGTTATGGTTCTTGCGGCGAACTCTAATTCGCAAACAGACGGTATTGCAAGCTCGTTATCAAGAGCATATAGCTGAGGCAAAAGAGGCTGCGGTCAAACGCTCTCAGGCAGAAACATCGGTCAATATTCAGGCAATCGACACCAGCGAATCAGAGGCACACACCATCGCCCATCAGCGATCGCAATTTCTAGAAATCATCCAGCGACAGTTCACTCTCAAGCGCCAACTGGGGATCTATTCTTTTCTTACCTTGCTACTGTTTTGGGCGTTTATTCTCGGATGGTACATCGGCATTGTGGTCATCATGTCTCGCGTCCCCTACCTGATGAGATGGTGGAGTGAAGCTTTAGCCCGTCCCCTCGCGCTGCTGATTATTTGGTTTTTCACTAGTATTGTCATTCGTATTGGCAAAAGCTTAATTGACTACATCATCGATGTCTGGACAACCCATCCCTCTCTCCCTTTGAGTGAAACTCAACGGATTACCCTGCGATCTGCAACAGTTTCCGGGGCACTAAAAGGATTAATCACCTTTGTTTTCATTACCTTCGGTATCTTGCGGACTCTAGACATTTTTAATGTACCCACTAGTTCAATTTTGGCAGGGGGTGCTGTCATCGGTATTGCAATTTCCCTTGGTTCCCAAAGTTTGATGAAAGATTTGGTCAATGGCTGCTTAATTTTGATGGAGGATCAATTTGCTGTAGGAGATGTGGTTGAGATTGGGAATAAAAGCGGACTGGTGGAAAATCTCAACCTACGCGTGACTCAACTACGCAATGGCGAAGGTAAGTTAATTACCATTCCTAATAGCAATATCACTGATGTCAACAACTTAACCCGCCTTTGGTCGCGGGTAGACTTTTCTATTGTGGTAGCCTATGAAAACGACCCGAAGCAGGTTTTAGAAATTCTCAGGCAAGTCTCCCAGCAATTGTATAGCGAAGTGGAATGGCGCGATCGCCTGCCAGAATCACCCGAAGTCCTGGGCATTGATGACCTCTCCCACACGGGTATGCTAGTGCGCGTTTGGATTAAAACGGCACCGATGGAACAATGGAATGTTGGGCGAGAGTTCCGTCTACGAGTGCGCCTAGCCTTTGAAGCAAACAATATCCAGATTGGCAGACCACAATGGATTACTTACAACACAGATAAAGAGTAAAGGCTTTAAACCCTTACCCTTTGCTCTTTCCCTAATCTACACAGGTCAATATTTGTGTGTTGAATTACTACTTACCATATCTTCACGCGGTCTTTTTCATCCAACCACATAGGATCGCCCGGTTTGATGCCAAAAGCTTTGTAAAATCCATCCTCATGCTGAAAAGGAGCAAAGCCACGATAAGAGCCTGTAGCATGGGGATCGGTTGCTGTCTCTTGGCGAAGAATTCCTTCATTGGTTTTCATAGCCCATAACTGAGACCAGGCAATAAAGCAACGCTGTTCGGGTGTGTAGCCATCGATTTTTTGATTAGCTTGGGGATTTTCTTGCAAATATTTTTGTAGCGCCTCATAAGCTAGACTGACCCCACCAGCATCAGCCAAATTTTCTCCTACGGTAAGTTTTCCGTTCAATTTCAACCCTGGAAGCACTTCAAAAGCATTAGCTTGTTTCACCAATTTATCGGTCTGGGCTACAAACTTAGCAGCATCTTCATCAGTCCACCAATTCTGGAGATTACCTTGAGAATTGTAAAGTCGCCCTTGACTGTCAAAACCGTGAGTCATTTCATGACCAATTACAGCTCCCATAGAACAAAAATTCACGGCTGCATCGCCCTTGCTATCGAAGTATGGTGGTTGTAAGAAAGCCGCAGGGATCTCAATTCCGTTTTGGCTTGGATCGTAGGCTGCATCTACGCTGATAGGCAATGTGGCTTCTGGGTCGTTGAACTCATCACGGATTACTGATTTGCCCAACAAGGCCAAATTGCGACGGGAGAGAAATTCTTTGATCCGTATCACGTTGCCAAAATAGTCATCCCGTTGAATATCAATACTGGAGTAATTAATCCATTTCTCTGGATACCCTACTTTGATAACCATACGGTCAAGTTTTTCCAGGGCTGATTTACGGGTAGGCTCACTCAGCCAGCGATTCGCTGCTAACCGCGCCCTGAACACCGATTTAATCTGTCCAATCATACCTTCTACCCGTTGTTTGGATTCGGGAGAAAAATATTCTTTGACATAGAGTTCAGATAGAGGATGACCTAATAATTCAGGAATCTGGCCGGATACAATCTCAGCACGGGGCGGAAGCTGAATTTTTCCATAGCGACTCTGAGCATAGGCAAGCGCAGGCTCGTTAAATGCAGGAGTCAGATAGTGTTTGGTTTGCAGCAATACCACCCAACGGAGATAGGTCTTGATGTCTTCTATCGGGTATTGCTTGAGTATCTGGTTTAGCTCTGCCAATGCCTGAGACTCGACAACAATGACATTTCCCTTGGTCGGTAATCCCAACTTTTGAAAATAGGTCTTGACATCGAAGTTGGATAGCAAAGACTCAAGCTCTGCAAACGACATCCTTTTGTATCTGCGGTTGGGGTCTCTTTTTTCTACAGGGCTAAGTTTTTTGCTGGCAAGGCGAGTCTCTATTTCCAGAATCTTCTTAGCTGTGGCGGCTGCTTTTTCAGGAGAATCGCCAGCGATTTTTAAGTTGTCTGTGATGAACTTTAAATAGGCACTGCGGATAGCAGCCGTGTCTTGATTCAAATATTCTGCTTGACTTAGGAGGGACAGTTGGCGATCGCCCACATAGACACTATTGATGGTTCTATTCTGGGTATCTGCTCCAATCTCAACCCTAAACATCAAGGTATCATCTCCACTGAATATGACTGACAAATCGGCGAGGGTTGCCGTTAAAGTCTGAGGAGAGTTGATAGCCTCAACACGGTCAAACATTGGCTTCAGAGGAGAAACCCCCAAAGCTTTCAGCCGCTTCTCATCCATGCCTGAGCTATAAAAGTTACCAACCTGTTGCAACGGGCTTCCTTTAGATGCCTTAGCGCTTTGAGCAGCTGCTTGTGACACTATTTTTTGCACCTGCTGGGAAACCTGCTTGGCTAAAAAGTCATTATCAGACACTCGCAGAAGGTCTGGAGTAAGTTGAACACCATCGAGCCATTTGCCTGCTGCAAATTTCTGGAAATCCTGCTTGGGGTCTACCGTGGTGTCTATTTTACTTACCGAAAAACCCAGAGGAAACTTAGTATGAGAAATTTGTTCGGCTTTGCTGCTATTGGATTGATTACTGCAAGCGGTAGTGTAGGGTATGGTGGAAATTCCCAGAATTAAAAAGATACTGCTGGTTAACCGGGGAATGGCAGAAATTTTATGATTGTTTTTCATGTTTATCAAAATAGAATTTAGGAGTCAGAATGGGCTAAACCTTAGCTATCCGCTAACAGAATGAATTGGAGTTCGACTGGCGGATATCGTAGTGTTAGCGAGTCTTTTCCCTTGGCGCTATCGAGCGTCTTGATTCAGAATTCTGAATTCTGAATCAATGCCAGTTTGTTAATTTCATTAAATCTTTGACTGGTTCTGGAACTGAGATTGAACATAGTGTTTATTTTTAGTCTTTGAAAAATTTATCTTGGTTAATTGCTTCATTTTCAGCTAGATTTGACTTTGATATTTTCACAAAATTATTAAAATTCAATAGCTATTCTCTCATAAGAGTTTGATTTCAAAAATAAATAAATACAAAATTTTTGTGTATACATGAAATCGAAAAATATCCTTAAAGTACTTTGCTTGTCGATTTACTTACTCAATGGAGTATAGTCTGTTGGAGCTATCTGAAAAAAGTCAGATGCTCGTAAGTAAGTTTCTGACCTTAACTGATGTATATGATGTTTTGAATAAAGTAATTTATCTCTTAACTGATTTAAGTGATATTTCTCTAACTGTAAGTAAATTCATGGATATTTTTTGATAAAAAAATAAAATATACAACGTATATTAAAGCTATTTTAAGAAAAATTTTAGGTTTACCTCCATAATTAAATATCAAAAAATTAGTAATAAAACCTTGTAAAACAAGAGTAAAAATATAACTTTCTGACCAGTTTAATCATGATGGTGCTTTGGGCTAATTTGCCTGTAAGTAGATTAACTGATTTATCTGCACTTGCAGTTAATAAGAAAACATGGGAAATTTAAATCTATCTAAAAATTTTAGGGATTCTGTTCTCTATCTTTGTTCCAGGATGGGTAAATTTGACGAGCAAATCCGAAAACAAGCTACAAAAGCTAGGTCAAGTTTAATTTGTCAATATTTAGGCGAACAAAAATTATGAAACTTAAAACATTACTTGTTACTACTGTTGTATCTTTAGCATCATTTGTTGCGACTTCTCCAGTGAAAGCAAATATTTCTCACGGACGAGTGCAAGGAATTAATGATGTTTCTGTAACCTCAAATTCTTCTGTTGTAAATCAGTTAAACCAGCCTTATTTCATCGCTAGAACTAATTGGGTGACACTAGCTGGAGGACGGTCAAAAAGAATTAACCTACGTACAAGACCAACTATCAATTCATCTACTAAGGGCTACGGGTTAGGTGGCGATCGCGTCCAAAACTTACAATGCGTTCAAGACAAAGATAGAGGTGGTCGTAACCGTAACTGGTGTCGAGTGAAATTCCCGAAATCGGGAGCAATTGGTTGGATTCGTAGCGACAACATTATTTTCAGCGATGGTGGCGAATAAAATTGCAGTCGTACACCATAGACACTGGACGATGACTTTGAGTGAGTCTATTGCCGTTCAAGAATCGCTTAATTTGTAGTGTGAAAAGTTTGTGAGTTTTTAGTTTTTGAAAGATTAAGGTGTTAATCAATGGAATATATTGCTTATTCATCTATGTTCGTGGCCTACGAAGAGGCAAACGGTCAGGCAAAATCTATCGACTATGAATTTCCCAAGTTTGACTTAGATTGGAAGAAATCTCTGAAATCTTCTGTTTGGTTATCGTTAGCTGGTTTTATAGTATTTTTTACAGCTATTACCCAAGTGTCAGCAGCATTAGGCGCTTATGTCAGAACTAACGGCAGTTGTCTTAACGTGCGTGTAAGCCCCTACACTAGTTCTTCAGTTGTAGACTGTATTCCCAACGGTACTAGAATTACCAGCACTGGTAGAGCCAATGGTTTTGTTCGCCTATCCAGAAATAGATATGTAGCTGCAAGATGGGTAGGTGATACGTATAACTCTCGTTCAAACAACCCAACCTCTGCTGGAGTAGGTGGACGCATCACACTCAGTTATGGTTCTAGAGGTTCTGCTGTATCACAAGTACAAAGGCGTTTAGGGATTAATCCTACAGGTTATTACGGAAATACGACTATTGGGCTAGTCCGGCAGTTTCAAGCCAACAATGGTTTGCGTGTCGATGGTATAGTCGGCCCCCAAACTCGCAGTACTTTATTGGGATCGTATAGCACTGTAGATGAAGGATACTTATAAACATAAGTAATCTAGTAGTTCGCCAAGTGAACTTGGCGGGGTAAAGGGTAAGGGGGAAGGGGGAAAGGGTTTAAATCCCTTAACCTTTCCCCTTTTCCCTTTCCCCAGTCCTCACTTAGCATTTTTGGGTTGGCAGACTACTAGGAATGACCAGAAAGAAAAAGGTACAATCCCCTTAAACAGCACTCAATGTTTCATAACCCACACTCAACGATCCGCATTAATCAATATGTCTGAGATTCAAAACAAGGTGGTAATCATCACCGGAGCCAGCAGTGGTTTAGGTGAGGCGACTGCGAAGCGACTTGCAGCTAGTGGAGCCAAGCTGATGCTGGCTGCCCGCCGAGAAGATCGGCTCAAAGAATTAGTTGCAGCGATCGCTAAATCAGGAGGGACTGCAACCTACCGAGTGACAGATGTGATAGATCGCGCACAGGTAGAAACTTTGGCGAAGGAAACTTTGAGTACTTATGGCCGTATCGATGTGCTGATCAATAATGCTGGCTTGATGCCGCTTTCTCCCCTCGACCAAGTAAAAGTGGAAGAGTGGGATCGGATGATTGATGTCAACATCAAGGGCGTTCTCTATGGGATTGCTGCCGTGTTGCCGATTATGCGTCAGCAAAAGTCTGGTCATATCATTAACCTATCGTCAGTGGCAGGACATAAGGTGTTTCCGGGGGCAGCAGTCTATTGTGCTACCAAATACGCAGTACGAGCAATTTCTGAAGGACTGCGGCTAGAGTCAAACGGTGAAATCCGTTCAACCAATATCTCGCCAGGAGCCGTTGACACTGAACTGACTACCACGATTACCGATCAAGACACAGCAGCGGGAATTAATCAACTTTATGCGATCGCCATTGATGCAGACGCTATTGCCCGTGCGATCGCATACACTATTGAGCAGCCTAGTGATGTTGATGTGAATGAAATCATCATCCGTCCAACACGTCAAGAACTTTAGTTGATATCCTCACTGTAGCTTTAGCTTTTTTCTTGAATCTGTGGATGACTTCATCCCATTCGCTGATGAGCGAGTGCAACAGTGAAGAAATGAGGATTTTTTAATTAAAAATAGTATTTCATAGACAACAGAAGACTCTATGATCAAAAAAGGAGCCTAACTTAGGCTCCTTAATCAAAAAGTGGTAAGAGAATTGTGACTACTTGATAGTTACCTTACCGCCAGCTTCTTCGATCCGCTTCTTAGCATCTTCAGCGGCATCCTTAGCAATACCTTCTTTAATTGCCTTGGGCGCAGCTTCCACCAAGTCTTTCGCTTCTTTGAGACCCAAACCGGTCAATTCGCGGACAATCTTCAGGACAGCAATTTTCTTATCAGCTGGGACTGATTCGAGAAGCACTTCAAACTCAGTTTGCTCAACAGCTTCTTCAGCAGGAGCAGCACCACCAGCACCAGGCATCATCATCATGCCACCAACGGGTGCAGCAGCACTCACGCCGAAAGCTTCTTCAATTTGCTTAACTAACTCAGAAGCTTCCAGCAAAGAAAGGGTTTTTAGTTGTTCTAAAATTTGATCGGTTGCAGCAGACATTGATATAACTCCTGTAATTTTGATTATTTATTTTGTCATCGGTCATTGGTCTTTAACTATAGACTTTTGACTTTTGACTGATGAACCACGAAGTCTATTCAGCAGCAGTTTCAGTACTACTATCAGCTTCAGTCGCGGTTTCGATGCCGCTATCTTGTACAGCAACAGTTTCGGTGCTACCACCACTCTGCTCTTGGTCGGCCACAGCCTGCAAAGCACGAGCCAATGAACCAGGAACTTCGTTGATACCCACAGCAATCTTGGTAGCCAAAGCGTTGATAGCCCCAGCAATTTGTGCAATGAGTTGTTCCTTAGATGGCAAGTCTCCGAGAGCCTTGACATCTGGTTCTTTGAGTAGGCGACCTTCCATAACACCGCCACGAAGTTCTGTCTTCTTGGTGGCTTTTTGGAAGTCTTGGTAAGCCTTAATTGCAGATGAAAAATCTTCTTTGACCAGCAAAAAGGCTGAAGAACCTTTGAGTAGTTCTGACAATGGCTGCCATTTTTCTTCACCTTCAATAGCAATGCCCATCAAAGTATTTTTAGTTACTTTGCAGACAGCACCACTCGGACGTAGCCGCCGCCGTAAATCGGTAATCTCAGCAACAGTTAATCCTTGATACTCTATTACCAGTGCCAGAGTTGACTCACTCAAAGTTTCTTTGAGGTCAGCTACTATCTCTTTTTTATTTTCTAGTGTTCTACCCATTCCAATCTCACCTCCTTAAAACAATCGGGGAAGTGCCCTACTTGTACGTTTTTTCTCAACCTGAACCAAACAAAACAACAAACCCCAGCTAACATAGCCGGGGTTGAGAGTAAGACTCGTGATGCCATAGTTATTACACCTTCATAGGTGGTAATTCTGACAATTAGAGTTTCAACCTCGGCAGGATATTTAAGCTATTAGCACCTGCTGTCTCCGGCTTTGTCTATTTAATTTTGTCATTAGTCATTTGTCCTTTGTCTTTTGCATTTACAAATGACTAATGACTAATGACTAAAAATCAACTTGCTTCGCTCAGTTTCAAATCTCGTAGGGCGCTGATATCAACTTTAATTGATGGCCCCATTGTGGCTGACACATAAAATGTGCGCCAATAACGACCTTTAGCTCCTGAAGGACGGTTACGGTCAATCGTCTCCTGCAATGCCTTCAGGTTGACTAACAAATCTTCAGGCGAGAAAGTTGTCTTACCAAACATAACATGGACAATACCAGTTCGATCAGCTCGGAATTCTAATTTACCAGCTTTGAATTCTGCGATCGCACCTGCTAAGTCAAATGTTACGGTTCCACCCTTGGGCGATGGCATCAAACCACGCGGCCCAAGCAACTTACCCAGTTTCGCTACCTGTGGCATCACATCGGGTGTGGCAATCAGTTTGTCAAAATCCATTCTACCTTTCTGGATTTCGTCAATCAGTTCTTCTGACCCTACTAAATCAGCACCAGCGTTGCTTGCTTCGTTTACCTTTTCGCCTCTGGCTATCACCGCCACTCGGACGATTTGTCCTGTACCTTTGGGCAGTGCTACCGTTGTCCGCAACTGTTGGTCTGTATACTTGGGGTCAATTCCCAGCCGGATATGGGCTTCAGCAGCTTCGGTAAATTTAGCTGTTGCTGTGTCTTTAAGAAGGGCTAAAGCCTCTAAAGGATGATAGTCTTTGTCTTCTACTTTTGCTTGCAATCCCTGCAAACGACGCGATATTTTTGGCATTTTGTTCTCCTGGGGTAATTCCGAAGCTTCGCCTCTCCCCCGATAATTTTTAGTTATTTGTCCTTTGTTATTTGTCTTTTGTCCTTTGTCCTTCGTCAGTTATCAATGACTAATGACTAATGACCAATTGACTAATGACCAATGACTAATCCGTAACCGTTATACCCATATTTTTAGCCGTTCCTGCCACAATCTTCATTGCCGCGTCGATGTCGTTGGCATTGAGGTCAGGGAGTTTGGTTTGGGCTATTTCTTGCAGTTGTGCTTTGGTAATTGACCCAACCTTCTTTTTGTTGGGTTCATTTGAGCCTTTCTCAACTTTTGCCGCCTTCCGAATCAGCACTGATGCTGGTGGCGTCTTGAGTACAAATGTAAAACTCCGGTCTTCAAAAACCGAAATTTCTACAGGTATTACCATTCCAGCTTGGTCTGCTGTTTTGGCGTTGTACTCTTTACAAAACATCATGATGTTGACACCATGTTGACCCAATGCGGGCCCCACTGGCGGTGCTGGGTTGGCTTTTCCAGCATTCAAGGCCAGTTTAATGACCGCCACTACTTTCTTCGCCATTTGTATTTAGCTCTGTTTCTCTACCTGATTAAATTCCAATTCAACTGGTGTATCCCTACCAAAAATTGAGAGCAAGGCTTTAAGCTTACTCCGCTCTGGAGAGACTTCAATCACCTCGCCTTCAAAGTCTTTAAATGGACCAGAAAGCACCATTATCTTATCACCAGTAGCCATGTCAATTTTGACAACAGCTTCTTGTTCGCTGGTTTGTTTGAATATACGTTCTACTTCTGAAGAACTCAGTGGTATGGGATGCACGTGACCGCGACCCTTACTACTACCACGTTTTTGTTCTGAACCGACAAAATTAATTACATGGGAGGTGTTTCGTACCACCTGCCAGGTATCATCATCCATCATCATCCGCACCAACACATAGCCAGGGAAAACCTTTTCCTCTGTATGCTGGCGACTGCCGTCTTTGCGGATTTTCACCGCTGGCGTTTGCGGAATTTCTACTTGGATAATTTTGTCAGCTACATCAAAAGTTTGAATGCGTTGTTCTAGGTTCGTCTTTACACGTTTTTCACAGCCTGAGGCCACTTGCACTGCATACCAGCGTGCTTCTTTTGACGCTGTTTCTGCTGCTTCTGCTGTGTCTTCCGACTGGAAGGTTGAGTTGCGAGGTTCGTCTGTTGCAAAAGTCATCAGAATACCTGTTTGGCTGCCCAAGCAAACAATCCATCGACCAAGTATATCAAAGATGCGGAGAGTGCCACCATTAACAACACAGCGGCGGACTCGCTCACTATCTGTTTCCGACTGGGCCAAACTACTTTTTCAAGTTCTTCTTTGGTTCCCTGGATGAAGTTGCCAAAGCTAAACCCATTTGTGGTTTCTGGCAATTCTGCTTCATTTTTTTTGGCCACGACCGATTATCCCCCGTTTCTTACTCAATTTTGGATTTGGGATTTTAGATTTACCCCATGCTTTTAGGCAAGGGTACTCAACTTCAGATTTTGGGTTGTCAATTTATTTAGAGTTTTTGTCAATCCCAAATCTCAAATTTAAAATCTAAAATTTGTTCGTCCAGTTTTGCAGTTTCGACTCTATTTCACTTACTGGAAGCAAAACAACTACAAACACAATAAGTTTACCCGAAATTATTATCGCTAACTGCTATATTAACAGTTGCGTAATTATTTCGGGCTTAGTTTTTGCTCTTGAGCGCGCCCTGGAGGACTTGAACCCCCGACATCAGGTTTTGGAGACCTGCGTTCTACCAACTGAACTAAGAGCGCACAAGCTGTTTTTGATTCAGTGATTGCGCTGAACTAAATTTTAGTTTAACGCAATATGAGATTTATATCATACCTTAATTTTGTCTGAAAAACAAGTCAGCGGCAGATGCCGCTTGAGATTTCTCCCATCATGATTGAAGGACGAATCACAAAGGGCGGTCAAACCGTTGCTTGATTCTGGTTGCCTTACCTACGCGATCGCGGAGATAATAGAGTTTAGCACGGCGTACCTTACCGCGACGTATGACTTTGATGCTGTCAATCCGGGGAGAATGCAGCAAAAATACCCGCTCAACGCCCACGCCTTGAAAAACCTTACGGACTGTAATCGTTTCGTTGATGCCACCATTACGCTTGGCAATTACTACTCCCTCGTAGGGTTGTACGCGATATTTTTCGCCTTCCTTGATTTTCACTCCCACTTTTACAGTGTCGCCCACGTAAATGTCGGGCAGATTCGATTTTATCTGTTCCGCTTCAATGGAGCGGATAATCTCTTGAGCATTCATAGTCTTTCTGTCTGCTTAAAAAAATCTCACGATCATCAATGATAAATCGATAATCCTATTTCAGTCTACTTGTTGGGATTGATAATTTTACTGATACAACGGTCTAAAGATCAAAGCTATATTGCAGAATGCTGTACCACAGGGGTAAAATTTATGAAATTTAGCGTCGTCATCAGTACCTATAATCGCTTGAATCTGCTGCAAAGAGCAATTGACTCGGCTCGGAACCAAACAATCGAGTGCGAGGTGGTTGTTGCCGATGATTGTTCATCTGATGACACCCAAACCTATCTTAAAGGCTTAGGCGACAAGGTTGTTTATCATCGTAATGAAGTGAACCTTGGTCATGCAGCAACAGTAAATGCTGGAGTTGCCAAAGCTAGCGGCGACTGGATTAAGTTTTTAGATGATGACGACTATTTAGCGCCTAACTGCATAGAAGAGATGGCAAAAGCGATCGCACTTCGTCCCGATGCTGTAATCTGCTCTTGTGTCGCGGCTCAGGTGGATGATAATGAAGTTGAACTCTCTCGCACTCCCCAAGTTGGCCCCGGTTTAGCTTTTTATATCCCCCAAGCCGATATTCACTACGGTATGCTTTTAGAACTTGTACCTTTTGGCACACCTGTACAAGTAGCTTGCCGACGTGATGCTTTCCTGCAAACTGGTGGTTGGGACTCTACACTCGATGCTAACTGTGATGACATCGATTCCTGGATTCGGATTGCTCAATTTGGTGATGCTATTTTCTTCAACCAGTGTCTTGCTTACCGCACTATCTGGCCGGGTGCGTATAATCAAAAGTTTTCTTTGTCTCGGCGGTTGGCGACAAATATTTTGATGAAGGAGAAAATTTACGCTTTGGTAAATGAGCAGCATCGCTCAAAGATTCCAGTCTTGCAGGATATAAAAAATTACCTGAAACTCCATTGGATTTTAGTAGCACTGAAGCAAAAAAATATCAAGAGTTTTCTTTCAATGATCGATCCGTCTATACTTTCTCCTCAGTCTTGGAAGTTTTTGCTAACTGCTGCTTCATCACGCCGCTCTCAAGGAAACAATTCTCAGGTTCGCAAACTTGTATTAATTGCGTCGTAGCTTTTTAAGCGTTGGCAGTACTTTCCCTTATTGTTTATACCAATTTTCTAAGAAGCTGCACAGAATCAGCCTTGGTGAGACAAGTTGCTCAGAACAACTGCTTCTATAGCAACCTCACAAGTAATTGGTATTAGCAACTATGCATTAGTCACACCTTTCTTAAAAAGGTCAAAACCCTTGTTGCAAATTTGTTTTATGACTTTATAAAAGATACATTATATCAATAATCATGAATTGATTATTGATATAATGCCTATATTATTGACATTGAATCACAAATTCATTACCTGTAAGCGATCGCACTGGCAAAAAGTAATGGATAGCCTTAACAAAGGGAGGGTGATCGTGTAAATGCTAGACAAAGACGTTTGTACCAACTACCAGATTTGTAGCAGTGAAATTATTCAAAGTCACAAAGGTGTTAAAACTTTCAATACCACCAAAACCATCGGGGTCAATCTGAACTTGCGTAGAAGTACCCGATTGTACAAACTGCAAGTATTGGTTGATGCCAGGAATTCCACTGTCGTCTAGACTTCTGAATAGATCACTTAAATCTAACTGATCTTCGCTCTGATTAAAATCAGTGATCGTATCACCGATGTCATTCAAGGCTTGGTAAACGAACTGGTCATTACCGCTACCGCCAGTGAGAATGTCATTACCAGCACCAGCAATGAGGATATCATTGCCACTACCACCAATGAGGGTATCATCCCCCGCACCACCACGCAGCAGATCGTTTCCACTCTTGCCATCAATGCGGTCATTACCCCCCTGACTGCTGATCACATCGTTGGAGTTGTCAAGACCGTTGACATTATTGTTCAGGTCGTTAAGGAAGGTGACTCTATTTTTACCAAAGACGGTGCTTTGGGTAGAGTTTGCATCGAAGACATCAAAGCTGTCTTCAATGCTGGTTTGCCCATCAAACAGGATATTACCCAAATCTACGCTGGCTCCAGTAGATTTGCGGAGATTATCGAGTTTTTCTAGATCAAAGTTTTGCAGGATGACGTTTGGACTGTTCGCCAAGTTTTCAAAGGAGACTAACAGATTGCTACTATTCTGGGTGAGCAGCAGATTTCGGGCAGTTAAGCCAGTACCCTCAAATTTAAGGGTATCAGCTTCGGCAATCACCGCATTTGTTGGGTTTGTTCCTTTACCCACACCACCGAAATTTGTGATAATCTGCGTTCCCTCGTTGAGGCCAATCACAAATTTGTTTTGACCGCCATCGCCTGCAAAAGTTTGGACTTCATAGGCACCAATGTCAACTTTACTGCCAGATATCCGATCAAATCCAGCGCCACGTTGGTCAGTGGTGACACCAACAGGAATTAGGGCATTATTGCCAGCATTAATAGCAGGACTACCCACAAGTGGAGCATTAGTTAAGGTGACACCACCATTATTTTCTAGTGGCCCTAGTTTAGAGTCGATGGGGTTGACGCTGTTACCCACAATGCTGTTGGTAGTAAAGCCAGTGCTACCTGTGTTGTCACCAATCAGGTTATTGCCGACATCAGTGAAGTTGCCAGAAACGTCAAGCTTGAGGATAGAGGATTCAGAAGAGTCATATAAATTTTTGTTGAAGTTGCCTGCAATGATGGTGTTGCCAGCGATAACAGTACCATCTGAGTCATTAAAAATGCCTCCACCATCGGCATTACGAACGTAAAAGTCTTGTGCGTTGTTATTGGTAATGGTGCTGTTGGCGAGGGTAAGACTGCCTGAGTTAGAAATGCCACCGCCGTCGATGTACCCCCTATTGCCAGAGATAGTACTATTGCTCAGGTTGAAGATGCCTGAGTTATAGATGCCGCCACCGCTTTCGGCTGTACTATCAGAGATGGTGCTATAGTTCAGGTTCACGGTACCTGAGTTATAGATGCTGCCACCGTAAGATGGCAAAGGGTTAGGGCCGCCGCGCTCAAGACCACTAGCGATCGCAATATTATTAGAGAAAGTACTTCCCGTTATGCTGAGGTTACCTGTATTGAAGATGCCGCCACCGTAAGCAGGGTCGTATTTGATCGAGGCAATGTTATTAGAGATGCTGCTGTTAATTAGGCTGAGATTGCCTGTGTTAAATATGCCGCCTCCTAGTGACGACCCCCTATTATCCGAAACAGTGGTGTTAGTCAGGCTAAGGCTACCTCTGTTAAAGATGCCGCCTACAGACCCAGTACTACCAGAGACAGTGCTATTGGTCAAGTTTAAGCTGGCATTGCTATTGAGAAAAATACTACCAAAGTTATTACTAGCATTAGCAATTTTCAAGCCATTAATGCTAGTATCTGTCCCTGTTCCTGATATCTCAAATACGCCTGATGAGTTATTGCCGCTGATGCTGAGGTTTGATGCCCCAGTCCCTAAGATTGTCAGATCATCGGTAATTGTTAATTTCCCAGATGTGAGAGTGATGATATCTGGGGTGTCATCGGTGAACACGCCCGCAAAAGTAATCGTATCCGCCCCAGCAGTCGCATTGGCATTGAGAATAGCCTGTCGCAACGATCCTGCCCCAGAATCATTGGTGTTAGTTACTACTGTGTCAGTATTAATAGGTGGCTGGCTAGTGAATTGGACTTCATAAGCACCAATATCAACTACACCGTTAGATATTCGGTCAAATCCAGGGCCTCTTTGGTCTGTGCTGGCGCTAACTAGGGAATTATTGCCTGCATCAATGGCGGGACTACCCGCAAGTAAAGCTTGAGTTAATGTTGCACCACCATTATTTTGTAGAGGGCTGAGTTGGGGATTAATGGGGCTGGCGTTGGTGCCCACTAAGGTGCTGGTAGTCAAACCAGTACTACCAGTATTATTACCAACTAGGTTATTGCCAGAGTCGCTAAAACTACCAGCCACATCGGGCGTGATGTTGCTGGAGGTGGAGTTGTCGAAGTTACCGGCAATGATGCTGTTCCCAACGGTTATAGTCCCACCATCGTTGAAAACGCCGCCACCGTCGCCAGTCCCATCGGCGTTAGAGTCAGCTGTGTTATTAGTAATTGTAGTGTTGATGAGGGTGAGGGCGTCGTTGTTATAGATGCCGCCGCCCTCAGTAGTATTTGTATTCCCGAATACAGTACTGTTCGTCAGGGTAGCTGAACTGGAAGAAAAGATATATTCATCTTGGATAGATAAGTTAGAAATGCCGCTTCCTGTATTGTTTGAGACAGTACTATTGTTAAGCCAGAGAATGCTGTCTCGGTTATAGATCCCAGTTTTCGTATTACCTGAGACAGTGCTATTTGTAAGCCTGATGTTACCAGGATTAAGTATGAACGGAGGAATACCAGTGATGGTGTTGAAGATGCCGCTTTCAGTATTGCTAGAGACAATGCTATTAGTTAGACTGACTGTGCCTCCTTCGTTAAAGATGCCGCTTCCCGTATTTCCAGAAACAGTGCTGTTAGATATACTTAGGTTACTATAGCCTCCGTTAAAAATGCCGCTTCCTGTATTGTCAGAAACGGTGCTGTTAGTTAGACTGACGTTGGTATAGGTTTCGTTAAAGATGCCGCTTCCTGTATTGTCAGAAACGGTGCTGTTAGTTAGGCTGAGAATAGCATTGTTGTTAGTTTTAATACCGCTATCATTACCATTAGCGATCGCCAAACCATCAATGCTAACATCTGTTACTAATCCTGATATCTCGAACACCCTGGAAGCATTATTTCCACTCACGGTAAGCAAAGATGACCCAGTGCCCAAGATGGTGAGATCATCAGTAATCGTCAGTTGCCCAGAGGTCAGGGTAATTACATCTGGTGTGTTATCCGTGAATACACCCCCGAAAGTGATCACATCATCCCCTGGAGTAGCATTAGCTAAGTTAATTGCTTCCCGAAGTGTGGTAATGCCGTTGTTCGCATCACCATCATCTGCGTCTCCGGTATCATTCACCGTTATGGAATTTAATTGGAAGTTTGGAGTATGTGGAGTTAGCATTTTGTTACTTCAAGATAAGGTTATGAGGTCAACTCAAACTGACTGAAGCTTTATATTTACTAGGGTTTTCACACAAATACTAACAGTACTAACGAATTATTTATTACTATTTATTTCTTTTTTATCATCAGGCAAATTGCTGTTTTTGTAAAGTCATAAAAGTATTTCAGTAGTGGCCAAGAGAGGGAAATGGGGAATTCTAACAAGGACGATTTTGGAGTTTTACCCCGATTTATCGAGCCGTTATTGAATAACTCTTTAAGCTAAGTAACTAGTTAGAAACGCTTTTAGTCAGTAGTAAGTGGTCATTTTTACACACTACTGACTGCTTTTGAGTTGTCACTGAAGAACTCAATAATTATGTAGATTCACACTCAGTTACTTATCTTTATTTTTTATACACATCTTAAAGATTATGCGAATCATACATATTTTGAACCACGTTCAAGAAATAGGTAACGGGATTGTGAATGTGGCTGTGGATCTGGCTTGTCTACAGGCAAAATCTGGTTATGAGGTAGCGGTTGTTTCTGCTGGTGGTGAATACGAGACTTTACTAGATATTTATGGTGTTAAACACTACCAACTAGACCAAAGCCGGAAACCGATAAATATGATCAAAGCAGTTATGCGTTACCGAGCGATCGCAGCTGAATTTCAGCCAGATATTGTTCATGCCCACATGATGACGGGAGTGATATTAGCACGTATTTTTAAAGGAAACAAATATGCTTTAATTTCTACAGTCCACAACGAATTTCAACGTGCCAGTCTGCTGATGGGTTTGGCTGACAGGGTAATTGCTGTCAGTAAAGCTGTGCAAGATTCTATGTTTAGGCGCGGTATTCCAGAAAACAAGTTGCGGGTGGTATGTAACGGAACTTTGGGCAGTCCCCGCACTCGACAAATACAAGATTATCAACCTCTACCATTACAGCATCCAGCGATCGCAACTGTAGCCGGGATGTATCAACGTAAGGGAATTGCTGAGTTAATCGCCGCCTTTGAACAAATTGCCTCAGATTTTCCCCAAGCGCATCTTTATTTGGTAGGAAATGGCCCTGATAAGCAGCTATTTGAGGCACAGGCACAAGCAACTTCTGTAAAAGAACGCATTCATTTTGAAGGTTTCCAACCAGAACCTCAACGCTATCTGATATCTTGTGACATATTTGTGCTGGCTTCCCACCGTGATCCTTGCCCTCTGGTACTTTCGGAAGCTAGAGAAACTGGAACTGCGATCGTTGGTACTCAGGTAGATGGGATTCCTGAAGCTTTGGATAATGGGCAAGCAGGTCTTTTGGTGCCAGTAAAAGATAGTAATGCTTTGGCTGGGGTCTTAGTGCAATTACTGAGTAATGCCGAGATGCTGGACGAGTGGAAACAACGGGCAAATCAAAACCTAGAGAGGCTAAATGTTGCCCGTGTCCATCAGGAAACAATGATAGTGTATCGGGAGTTAATTACAAAATGAGGGCATGGGGCATTGGTGATTATCGGTTATCACCAGTCCCCAGTAACAGCTTTAACAGTGTAGCGATCGCTTTAGTTTGAAAGCTACCCCTAAAGCGCCAAAAACGAGTACACCCAAAACATTAGTTGATTCAGGAATGGCGGTGTAAGAAGCACCCACCCGGATCGGCCCATCTCTATCCTCTTGATCTGCTGGTATTGCTGGAATGATTCCACCACCTGGGGTTAAATCGGGTTTGGTAGAAAATAGATTGTAAAATATATCTCCGTCTCGGATTACGCCACCACTATAAGTGATCAGGTTGCCTTCAACGGTAACGTTTGCAAAGATATCCTCTAGACCAGGAATACTAGAGAAACCAATCTTTCCATCTCCATCAACATCTCCCCACTCTACCGGCTCATTATCAAATGATGGATTAGAATCGGCATTAGTATAGAACAGCGTTTGTAAGTCAAAAACGAAGCTTCCTATATTATTGCCAGTACCATTTATTAAATTGTTAGCTCTATCTGGGACACCATATTCTATTCTTTCTCCTGGTAGAATATCTGGCCCAAGGGTTCTTGGTTCTCTCGTTTTGAATATGTCTTCATTCACAGTCGTCACGATGGGTTCTACAAAAATGACGGCTCTTGCTGGTGTCCAAGATAAAAGACTAATTCCTGCTGCTCCTAAAACAGATAAGGCTATTTTGGTTGCAATTGTAGTCATATTTGTGTCCTTTTCATATTGGTTAAGAGAATGCTATACCGCATGGGTTAAATCAAACAGCAAAAACTCACTTTTCAACTGCTATCTATCTGCTAGATAAATAGTGGTTAATGTGTGCTTGCTCACTGAGTTGATATCTACTCATAGGTTGATTTATAAAGCAATTCTTGTAATGCTTTATCACGATAACTAGTAATTTCACGCAATCTTTATAAAAAATCTAAATTAGAACTGATGCGTTGACATATTAGACAATATGTGAATCATAAAATTATCTTTACTTCTATTGAAGAAGAATTCAGAATTCAGAATTCAGGAGTCAGAATTCAGGAGTCAGAATTCAGGAGTCAGAATAAAGACGCGACGCTCGTTCGCCCTTGGCGTCTCCCCTTGGGAGAAGACTCGCTAACGCTGCGCTATCGCGGCTTCGCTTACAGTCAGGGATTCAGACCGACGCAGAAATTGTTGCACCACCAAATTTTCTTGTTTTGTGGGAGTGCAAAAACGCCGATTATTCAGACGCAGTATTCGAGCGTCATTACGAATTACGAATTACGAATTACGAATTATTCTAATCCTGTTGGTGAGCGAATTTATAACCGCCCCAGAGAGAAAGAGCGATCGCAATTACCAGCAAAATCGGTATGCTGTACCAAGGAAACTGGGACAAGGGTAAATGAGCCGCTGCACGCAGTCCGATGCTGGCGTAGGTCAACGGTAACAGGTAAACTACAACCTTGAGGGCAGCTGGTAATGTCGCAGGGTCAAAGAAAGTCGCTCCTAAGAATGACATAGGGATAATTATAAAGTTGTTGTAGAGTCCAACTGATTCGAGCGATCGCACACTCAACCCCACAATCACCCCTAACCCAGCAAATACCGAACAATTCAGCACTACCAACAGTAGAAATAGTGGGTTGAGAAAATTCCAGTTTCCAGTCAACAGCAACGCTACCAAAATCACCGAACCGGAAGTCATCAACCCCCGCACGACTCCCGCCAGCATTTTACCTATGTGCAGCGCTAAAGGGTGTATAGGAGTTAACAACAATTCCTCGAAGGTTTTGCTAAATAGTCTGTCTCCACAAATTGAAAATGTCGTTCCACCAAAGCTAATCGTCATCGATGATAGCGCCACCATTCCCGGTAATATGAATTCCAAATAATTGTCATAATTACCACTAATCCCTGAGCCGGGTTTGATGGAACTACCCAAACCCAAGCCAAAAGCTAAAATATATATCAGTGGAGATATTAATCCTGATGCAGCAACTTGTACAATTCTCACACGTAAATCTAACCAATCTCCCCAGAAAATAGTCAGACTATCAGCTAAGAAGATTTGAAGTTGCGAAGTTTTGAACCTCTTGCCCGAAAGTAGCGCTCTTTGAGATGTCACGTGCTTTCAATTACTTATCAAAATTTCATTAAGTGTTAATTTACATTGTTTTACACATCAATTACTAGGGGTAACAAAAATATCTCATCCTAAAAATTGAAAAGTAACAACAAAAGCTAGATAATCTAAGCATTCTGACTGTTTTAATAGTGAAAATTGAATTAAGACCATCTGATAATCATCAAAAATGTGCTATCATAATCCATCAATACAAGAAGTTAAAAATTAATTAACAAGTCAAACAAAACTCATAACTAACAACAATTGGTTAACAATCAAACTAAATAAAAATACTAACCAATTATTCCAGATAGAAGCAACAAGACATAAAGTTGAACTTCTGTCCAGATATTATGTGAAGTCGGCAAGAATAAATTTAGCTATTTTAAAATAATGTAAAATTAATAATATTGGGAGGAAGCCCAAAGAGTGATATTTGGAATCTCCCACTGATTTAAAGTATTGAATACAGTGCTGGGAGGATATCAAGGCCACTAAGTTATCTAGATAAATTCATATTTTTCTCAGTTACCGTGAACGTAGCACAGAAAATCACAGACAATTGCATTAAAGACTAGGCATACTGAAAAGAGGGAGCAAACTTTAAACCACTCCCTGCCAAATAGGCGTGAAGGTGATTAAGCAACAATGAGACGTAAACCCACTGGTAGATCGACTACTACTTCTAAACCCTCTATTTTCCAATCCCCTATGTTTAACCTCTTCACCATCGCCATTATGGGAGGGGTGTTGATTTTGGGAATTGGGATTGGCATTGCTTTTAGTTCTACAACCACGTTGGCGCCATCAAATGTGGCTTCCCGTGAATTCATTGACACCAAAGCACCAAACCCTGAGATTTGTGTGCAGTACGGAGCCAGCGCGATGGTGATGGACGCTAGACTGTTCGTCACTCTCAACCCCTTCAATGTCTATGTTGCCCAGCCGAGTATGCGTCCTGGATGCGTAATCCGGCAAAATAACTGGGCGCTTTTAGAGCAACGTAAGCTGGTAACTAACGATCAGGTAAGAGATTGCAAAAATCGCTTGAATACCTTTGGTTTCACAGGTAACTTGGACAGTGACAAACCTGATATTAGGTGTATATATCAGAATGAAGCTGCTCAAAACTTCTTCACGGCTCAACCAGGAGCAGTTGGAACACCTCAAGAAACGGACAGATTTTAGATTTGGGCATTGGGTATGGGGCATTGGGCATTGGGCATTGGGCATTGAAAAGAGGCAGAGGGGCAGGGAGCAAAGGAGAAAGAGGTAATTTTTTATTCTCCCCCTTGCCCCCTGCACCCTGCTCCCCTGCTTCTTCCTTGTCCCCCTCAGTTCCCCCTGCTTCCTATCTATTTTTAGGAAGGGGTTGACCAAACTCGATCACCTGGACATCGGGAACATTGGGGACTGTTGGAACTGGAAATTCCGACATACCGAAAGGAGGAATGCTATTCAAATTACCGGGTTGATTTGGGAAAGAAGGAGGGGGAAGAATCAAACCAGGTTGTTGAGAGGATGTATTCGGAGTTAGGGGAGGTACGGTTACAAAAGGCTGTCCTAAATTATTAGTAATTGTTGAGGGCAGTTCATTGGATGGAGGGGGTACTGTCAGTAAGGGTGGTTGTGCGTTAGTAGTACTTATCGGTAGGTTAGTAGGAAGTTGAGGTAGTTTCTTGGGTGAAGGTGGGGAGTTTGCTGGTTTCACTACAGCAGTTTTACCAGAAATAACTGGACGTAATACCCAGCGAGTGGAGTTTTTTGGGGAAACGGGTTGCAGTTGTACTTGTTTGGGATTAAAAGCTGTGCCCGATGCTAAATCTAGGACAATGCGGGTGTCGTTCTCATTCAATTGAGAAACGCGAATGCTTTTTATTGATCCAGAATAATTTTGTTGCGTGGTAACGTTACCCAACTTAGTATTTGGTAAATCTACAACAAGGCGAGGAGGTTGGGCTAAGTAGAAATAACGGGGAGTTGTGCCTGCCGAGAGGGTGATTTCGAGTTGCTGTGTTTTGGTAGAAAAACGCCATTTATTTAGCTTTGCCACTGGTGTAGCAGCTGTAGTGAAAGTTTCGAGGGCGATCGCTGCACAAAAGCCTAATAGACTGATGCTAAATAGCTGCTTGCGCCATTGGCAAAATTGCCTAGTCTTTAGTCCCTGATCCATTCTTTTTATCTGCTCCATAAAGCCCATACAATGCGCTCACATTGCTGTTTACTTCGCCCTTCCAATAACTATCCCCACTCCCCAATTCAATTAGCTGTTTTGGGGCACAGCGGTAAATTTCAGAGTTTTGGGAATGCCATTTATAGTTAATTGACCTGTCATATTACCTTTATCTACCAATTGCATTTGAATGGTGACTGAGTTCAGAGGATCATTTTGGGGGTAAGGAATATTACAAAGGATTGATTTGCCAACTTTCCCAGATAGATTTAATTGTTGGTTTTTCAAAATGCCTGCCAGAGAGTGCTTTTCATCAGTATTGGCGCTAGCGTTTGCCGATAAGACAGAGGCATTTAAGTAAATACCCGACTGTTGAATGTTTAACGTCAGGGTATCCGATTTTTCACAGTTAGGCAAATTCTCAGCCAGCGTTAGACGATACCTGCCGTTAACTAGAGGAGGAGCCTTGAGATTGTTTTCTCCATAAATGGTTACAGTTTTAAACAACAGTAGCACTGAACTTATTGCTACTCCGTAAAAAGCTAAAGATTTGAAGTTGAAATGATTCATGTGTTGGAGTGGGGAGTGGGGGAGCAGAGGAGCAAGGGAGAAGAGTTTTCCCTTCTGCCTCTTTTCAAGCCCTCTCTTGTGCCGACTGGGTTACCACAGCGCTGGCTCCTCTTGATTACTAACTTCAGGAAGCATGGAAGTTAGATGAGCGGTGACTTGACTGTAGCGGCGGGTAATTAGCAGGGAGGAACGGCATTGGATGGCTAGTTGATCTGTATATCTTCCCAAGGTTTGACGCTCAATGCCCCAAGTGCGGCTGGTGCCAGCAATTGTCAGGTCTACACTTTTTGAGGCTTCGATTAAGGCTTGGATTGGCTCTGGGGACTGGACAATTTTGATTTCAATGCGATCGCGTACACTTTTCGGTAATTGCTCGATCATCGTGTCGAGTTCGTAACTCAATTTATCTTTGAGGCGATTTTCGGGTAAAACGTGTAAAACCTGCAACATACAAGTTTCATGATTGATGAGCAGTCTGAGCGCAAGTATAAGCGCCAAATCATCATGGATATTTGCAGAATAGGGGACTAACAAACTTTCTAAGCGATCGCTTCCCCGGTCTACAAATACTGCCACATCAACTGGTGCAGTGGTGAGAATTTGACCGACTTTTCCACCTAAACGATTGCTACTAAAGGCTGGACGATGCCATCCCACGAGAATTAAATCAACTTGGTCTAGTGCGGCAATTTGTGATGTTTCCCGTGCGACATTGCTAGATGTGCGAACGATGGGATGCACATAAGAGCGTGTTTCTAGCGGTTCGAGAGTATTTATCAATTCATCTAGTTGTTGGCGACGCTGGGCGATTAATCGGTCTGCTTCATCTGGGGTACTTTCAAAGGCATAATCTTCTTCAAATTCAATCAGGCTAAGAGGGTTAACAATGGCGGGATGTCGGTAGTTAAGAGCGATGCTGACTGCCAACTGTACCAGCCCTTTTTGGGTACTCGGATTAGCCACTGGCACTAAAATTCGGTAGGGATGAAGATAACTTACACTTCCAGCGGTGACATATGTATCTATATCGTCATCGTCTGTTTCTGCTTCCAACTCCGGTTCCATGACATCTAACCTGATCAGCTTCTTCGGGTATGTCCATTCCAGCAGTGGCGAGGTCATGAATGTAGTTACCAATGCCATAATTACCAGCATGGTAAATATTAAGGGGGAAATTACCCCTAACTCTAGACCAATGTTTAGCACTATTAGTTCAGTTAAGCCGCGAGTATTCATTAACCAACCGAGTGCCGAGGCTTCTCGTTTACTAATGCCACTGACACGAGCTGCTACATAAGTGCCAAAATATTTGCCTGCGATCGCCACTCCTAAAACCAACGCACACAACAGCCACAATTTTGGACGGTTGAGCAAGCCAATATCCGTCCGTAAGCCACTGTAGGCAAAAAATATTGGCAGCAAGAATATCAGGACAAAATCTTCGGTTTTTACTGCCAATTCCCGCACTAAATCTTCATTTTTGGGCATGGCTACTCCCAGTAAAAATGCCCCAAAAATTAAGTGAATACCAATTAGTTCGGTGATTAGTGCCGACGCAACCACGCCCATATAAATCCCAGCTAGCCACAATTGGCTGAGGCGTCCCGCACGAAGGTAGTGTTTGACAAGACCTTGGAGAAACCAACGTCCCAGCGTCAACATCAAGCCGATGTAAATTATGCTGGCGATAATTGTGGGTATAGCACCAGCAAAGTTACCAGTCCGAGCAACTGCGATCGCTACTGCTAAGAGACACCAAGCTGTCACATCATCCACCGCTGCACAAGTTAACGCTAAGGTTCCTAAACGCGTTCCTTGTAAATTGTTTTCAGTAATAATTCGCGCCAACACTGGAAAAGCAGTAATTGACATTACCGCCCCCAAAAACAACGCGAAGGCAGTGAAGGATACGCTTGCATTGGAAACTAGGGGATAAATTATTACTGCTAGCAATGTTCCTAGAGAAAACGGCACCAAAATACTCACATGAGAAGTCAAAACAGCCACGTCTAGCTGACTATTGAGGTATTTAGGATTTAGTTCTAACCCAATCAGAAACATGAAAAATATTAGTCCCACCTGAGACAAAACATTTAGGAAAGGAAAAGTCTCTGGTGGAAACAAGGTAACTGCTACGTGGGGAGCAATTAAACCAAATAAAGATGGGCCGAGCATAATTCCGGCGACAATCTCACCAATTACCAGCGGTTGCTTAATAGAACGGAATGCTAATCCTACTAGCCTTGAAAGTCCAATAACAATCAGCACCTCAACCAGAACGAGAATAACTATGTGCATGGTTTCCTCACAATTAACTATCTGGTTTCTATCAGATGATTCTTTAAAAGACTGGAAAATGTCAAGTTCGTTAGATCAAACCAAGAGTAATTTGTGTTTTGTTGTTATGTCAATTGCTGTTACGATGCAGTAGTAGGCAGGAAACAAGAATTATGATGATTTTCGCAGCTAAATCTCTAATTATCGGCATTAAAAAAATTAAGTAATAGTTAGTCAGTTTGTAGTAGCGCTTAAACGCAACTACAAACAAAATAGCGGTGATAATGAAGTTGAAAGCAGATAATTTTACCCAAATACTAGGTAACTAATTTTATATTTGAATCTGCTTAAGCGGAAGATTTATCATAGCTTGTATTATGTAACAAAAAAGCAACGAGCGGTGATGCCATCAGGGTAGTAATGACTGCCATAATCACCATAATCGTGAATAAAGTGGGGGTAATTATCCCTTGCTCCAGACCAATATTGAGGATGATTAATTCCATCAAACCACGAGCATTCATCAGAGCGCCGATAGTTGCTGATTCCCGCCAATTTTCGCCAGCCAATTTTGCAGCCAACATACAAGCAATGCCTTTACCGAGAATTGCGATCGCAATAATTAAGAACGTAATTCCCCACAAAGTCGGTGTATTTACCAGTCCAATTTGAGTGTTCAATCCAGAGAAAACGAAAAATATCGGTAACAGAAAAGAAGTAGTGATAAACTCTGTATATTGGCGAATTTGTTGGGCAAATTCCCCGCGTGGTGTCACCGCTCCCAGCACAAAAGCACCAAATATTGCATAGATGCCTGTGACATCGGTAAACCACGCACAAAACATCAAAATTATTAACATCAAGGTCAGAGTTTGTCTGTTCACACCTGCATCACGTTTTGTCATGCGTGTGAATGCTCTCAGTAGAGGTTGTCCGACAAAAATTGCAAATAGCACGTAGCAAATGCCACCACCAATTGCTAATATGGCAATACTCAGAGAATTTTTCACGCTAGCAAGGACGATCGCTAGCAAACACCAAGCAACTGCATCATCTACTGATGCTGCACCTAAAGCCAAAGTCCCAAACCGGGTTTGTGCAAGACCGCGTTCGTAAAGAATGCGAGCTAACATCGGAAAAGCCGTAATTGTCATCGACGCACCTAGATACAATGCGGCTGACCAAGCTGTAACTTTTGGTTGAAAGAAATTGCCATTGTGATAAAACCAAAAAGATGCGATCGCTCCTAAAATAAAAGGAGTGATAATTCCAGCCGCAGATAGCAAGCTTGCACTTTTGATATGATGTTTTAAGAGTTTGGTGTTGAACTCTAAACCAATCAAAAACATATAAATTGCCAACCCAATTTGGCTGATAGCATATAAAATCGACATCGATGGATTGGGTATCTTGTCTCCTAAAGCTGTGATGATGGGAAGCTTAGGAAACAGCCATTGCTGAAAATCTGGTGCAATCAATCCTAAAAGAGATGGCCCTAGCATTACACCTGCAATCATTTCGCAAACAACATCAGTTTGACCAAGATAGCGGCGTCCTAAAATCGTAACAATGCGACAAGTGACTAAAATAACAGTGAGTTGCAGAAATAGCTGAATAACCAGATCAAAATTTGACATTGCACCTCTTTAATTTGCGTCTCTGCATTGAACAATCTCTCTAGACTCCAAAACTTGTCCTTTTTTTCTCATTAATACATCAACAAAAGTCCCAATTTTGGAACAGAAGATAGCTGTTTTTAATTTGATGAGATACAAGAAGCAATGCGTTGCTTTGGTTTCCAAAGTTGTAGTAATTGTCATGTTGTTTTTAAGAACACACACAACTGTACGTCAATACAACATATTGCATCCAAACTAAAACCGCCATATATGATTTTTTATGATTTGTTAAATTGCGATTTATAAACTTTTTCATCTATTTGAACCACAATCTGATGCAATACTGCTCGGATAAGTATTTTGAACTCGGAATTGGGTTTTGGGAAAAGGTTAAAGGGTAAAGGTTAAAGGTTTTTTCTTTCCCCTTTCCCCTTACCCTTTTCCCCAAAACCCGACAGGTATTGCAATCTGATGTAGAGACGCACATATATATGTCCCTACACTATGGGTTACCTGAAATTGCTATAATTTATGATTAAATTAGTTTCGAGTATCTAATTTATTACAACCATTCTCCACCCCGGAAACGCCAATGGGGGAAGATAATTCGCATTAAGCTTTGGGAAGTAATAAACACTGTTAACCACACGATGCTATAGTGCAGTAAAAAAGCTCCTGGCGACAGTTCCTCTTTCGGTAAAGGTATTGGTAAAAAGCCAAGCAGCTTGACTCCACAAAACACAAATACTAATTCCCATATACCAGCTAAGAGTTGATAAACTGCGGGCCAATCTCTATCCCAGCGTGATTTTTGCAGATAGTCATAAAGCACATCCCAACCTATGCCAAAGATGGCGACATAAGCAAGTATCCAAAAATAAACCGAGTTAGCACCAGGGCCAATCCAACCCATTACAAAAGGCAAAGATACAAGTACACCTACAGTTGCAAGTAATAATAATCGAGTTTGCCAGCGACCAAATAAAGTTGGTGTCATAGGAGTGCTGAGTTGGGAGTTGGGAGTTGGGAGTAATAAAAAAGAGAGAAGTTGGAGTTTTTATAAATGGATGTTAGATTGGCTTTCATTAAAAATTTCGGAAGATTGTGGTGCTTTTGCCATGATGGCAAATATGAGAATCTGGACTAGCCTCAAAGCACCAACACATCTATTATTATTAGGATGGTTTCAGGTGATAATCAAATTGAGAATGGTGAACTGCGTTGGCAAAACCCACTTTTCGAGTAGCGTCTCGTAGAGAAGGCATGGCATCCCAATTTATTACATCCTCTAACAAAGCTTGATAACCTATTGTATTGGGATGAAGTCCATCTTCACTCAAGCGTTTGAGCCGCCAAGTTTCACCACGTTCCATCCATTGCTCAAAAATATCTAAATAGGGAATCTGCCGTTTTGTACAAGCAATTCGAGTTGCTTCTTTGTAACGGTACTGGTCGGCATGATTATAGTAAAAACAATCTAAAAATGGCATCTTGGCTTCATTCACTGGCACCATGCCCACAAATAACACAGGACAGAGTTGCTGTGCTAAATCTAGCAGAGAAGCAATTTCCTTTTCAAACAATGTAAAATCTGTGTAACTTCGACCATCGGGACGCGCCAACCGCGCTGAGTCATTCACGCCTACTGATAAAATAATCAAGTCGGGAACACGATTTCGCAGTTCACCCCGGTGGCGAAATTCAACTTCTAGCCTTTGTGCTACTTGTTGCGTGCGATCGCCTCTTACCCCTAAATTATAAAGAATATGACCATCACTATCCGGCAACATCCACCACCGCCGTAGTTGCTCAATCCAGCCTCCTTTTTCCGGATCACCGAATCCATAAATTAAGCTGTCCCCCAGTGCGACAATCTTCATAGGCTGAAAGTGATTTGGTGGTGCGGACAGCTGCATTGAGGAAGAAGCTAGAAATGTGTGCATTTAACAACTATATTTTATATTTTTACAAGATTCTATACATTTCTATACCATAAATGGCTATCCTATAGGTTTTATCCCCTTTGCCAAAACTGCCGTAAAATCTCCCCTGGTTTTCTATCCCAAGTGTCTACATGCTCATATATCAAATTGTCTTGGTTGAATTTATACGTTGAGTACCCATTAAAAAGCAAACCAGCTTTCCAAGGAACCCGCAACACTCCCCGCACTGTCCACTTTGCTAAAATCGTGTCTTCGGCTGACTGATAAACCTCATGGACATCAAAGTAAATTTGGGTAAAAAATAGCCGAGCGTGAAATCGCAAAGTCCAAAATATAATCCGATAGTTAAATTTGTATTTGAATGTATTCACCGGATCTTTAAAATAGATATCCTGTGTATAAATTTGATATGAAATATCTTTTTCAAAAAGTGTCGGTAAATCCTCTTTTAAAGTCTTAATTACATGTTCCACCGAAAATTGAGATTCCACGCGCCTTTTCCCTTAAAAAATCTTTTTTAACACCCTTTGCAACCCTGGCCAAATAGAAGATGTTTTCTTGTGACTCACACCACCCGCACTCAAATCTGACAGAGTGGGAAATGATGCAGATTTAGCATAAGGCCCATTTCGCAAAACTTTAGCTAGGGTATTATTATTTTCGCGCAAACCCTCGTAAAAAAAGAATACCTCTCCTTGAATGCCAAGTTGGCGATTGTATTCAATTGCCTGCACCAGATATTCTGGACTAATGCAGTAAGAGCCAAGCTTCATCAATATTCCCGGTGCTAACTTCGGCAGTGTCGCATCTGTGAACTGCTGGTTTACTAGTTTATCAGCGATCGCAGAATAACTCCTAAAGTCACGACGATAAATCTGCGGCTGAATCATATCAACTATTCCCCGTTTCAGCCATGCGGGTGAGTCTTGCAGATATTCCTGGAATGCCCAATCATAGATATTAGGTGCGATCGCTACTAGCAAGTTAGGATTCACTGCTTTCACTTCCTGGTAGAGACGCGCCAAGAAGTTAGTCAGAATATCTGCACGCCACTGTAACCATTGCCTATCCTTGGGATTTTGTGGCGGATTGCAATTAAATTGTTGGCGATAGCGGGTGACAGTTCCCTTATCATAGCCACCTTCAGAGGGTAATGCAGGAAAGTGATCGTCACCTTGAACACCATCGACATCGTAATTATTCGTAACTTCTAGCACCAAGTTCAATAAAAATTCCTGCACTTGAGGGTCGAGTGCATTCAACCACTCAAAGCCATTTTTCTTCAGTAAGTTACCATTACAATCACGCGCAGACCATTCCGGTTTTTTCTGTAAAAGTAAACCACCATTCAAATTGTAAGAACTGGCAAAGCCATATTCAAACCAAGGAATAACTTTCAACCCAACTCGCCGCGCCTCAATCACTATCTCTTCTAAGGGGTCACGACCTACAGATAGCGGGTCAATTTCGACTCCAAAAGTCTGCCGCATTGTTTGACTAGGATACAAAGTTACTGCCTTGTTCCAAACAACTGGAAACACCACATTAAATCCCGTCTCAGCCAGGAAATCCATCGCCTTGGCAATGCGTTCTTTTGACCTGAGAACTTTACTATCAGTAGTGGTCAGCCAGATACCACGAGTTTCGATTATTGCCATTTCTATAAATTAAAATTCTCGCTACTGCACCATCTAAACATTGACTACCCGACGATACCGCGCTTGTATTATTGTGTAAATTCCATAGGCAACCAAACCTAACGCCACAATACCCAAAAGCCATGCTCCATTCGGCTGTTGCGCTAGCGTCTGTAATACTTCATCCAAACCTTCGGCAGTAGCGGCGTTCGACTGTCTTGCTGCTTCGATTAAAAACCAACCGATAATACAAAATACTATACCCCGTGCCGCTAAACCAAATCTGGCAATCCTCATTACCCATTGGGCTTCTGTGTTGCTTAACTCAGTTAAATTGAGTTCTTTACGAAATTTGCCACTAAAAGCTTGATAAAACTGATAGAAACCTAGAGCAATTACAAATGCCCCCGCAGTTCCAACTAACCATTGACCAAAGGGTTGAGAAAGCAAACGTGCTGTCGAATCTTCAGTAGAATCACTACTATTTTTAGCGCTGCCTGTACCCATAACGATTTTCACAGCACTTAAGGCTAAACTTGCATAAATCAAGCCATTAACTGCGTAACCAATTCGCACTGCCAAACCTTTGGCATCATTACCTTTATTTTCTGGGTCTTTAATCGCCTGTACAAAACGCCAGATTACGTATCCAATCAAGCCAATTGCAACTAAAGCCAGCAAAAATTTACCAAATGGCTGGTTGACAATTGTTTGGAGAGCGCCTTGAGTATCAGTTGTTTTACCACCCGTGCCAAAAGCCACCTGTGCCGCCAGTAGTCCAACTATACCGTAAACGACTCCCTTGGAAACATAGCCAAATCGTCCCAGTCGCTCAACCCATAATGAAGCATGGTTTGTCAACTGTTTTTTCATGGTAGTTGGGGAAAATTATTATATCTACTTTTACCAAATTTTACCCATGATTCACATCTATCTCAAGACAAATTATCTAATATTTTTGCCAAAAATCACTATCGTAATACTGTCTTTTAATAGATGTCAGACTGCTAAACATAATATTAAACTTATTAATTGTAATATTATCATTTAGTGTCTTTTAATGCTGAATTTGGATTAATCATGTCTCTAATAGAAAGTTCTTGGAAACACGAATATATAACTAGCAATGGGGTAAAACTACACTACATTACCCAAGGTGAAGGCCCTTTAATGTTGATGCTGCACGGATTTCCTGAATTTTGGTACTCTTGGCGGCATCAAATACCAGAGTTTGCCCAAGATTTTAAAGTCGTCGCCATTGATTTACGTGGCTACAACGATAGTGATAAACCAAATGAGCAATCAGCTTATGTAATGGATGATTTTATCAAAGATGTTCAGGGAGTAATTAAAGGATTAGGATACCAAAAATGTGTTTTAGTTGGACATGATTGGGGTGGTGCGATCGCTTGGAATTTTGCATACACTCACCCCGAAATGGTAGAGCAATTAATTATTCTTAACCTGCCTCATCCTGCCAAATTTAGTCAAGGCTTACGCACTCTCCAACAGTTGCAGCGTAGTTACTACATCTTCCTCTTCCAACTACCGTGGATACCAGAAGTATTCTTACAATCTTCAGACTACCAAGCAATTGAAACAATTTTTAAAGGTACAGCAGTTAACAAGAGTGCTTTTACTAAAGCGGATATTGACGCATATAAAGATGCTGCTGCCAAACGCGGTGCCATTACAGCAATGTTGAACTACTACCGCAATGTTTTTCAACAGAGAATTCTAAATCCAAACTGGGGTGTTTTGGAAGTACCAACACTGATGATTTGGGGAGAAAATGACACCGCACTTGGCAAGGAACTAACCTACGACACCGCAGCCTATGTCAGGGATTTTCAAATTAAGTACATTCCCAATTGTGGTCATTGGGTACAGCAAGAACAGCCTGAATTGGTTAATCAGTATATGCGAGAATTTCTATCTGAAGACTTAAGCTAAATTATATAATTTGTCGAGTATAAATACTTATCAAATCAGCTTTATGACGAATTGTACAAGCTTTTAAAAAGATTTAATAGTGATTTAATACTGGCAATTTTTGCCGAATTATCGGCTAAAAATCACCAAAATCAGAATCAATGGCATTTGTGACATTATTTTTATTCTTGTTTCATATCACAACTAAGTTATCAGGAGATAGATTGACCTTACGAAATTTAGTGAGATAATAGAATTGTGAGGGACAGAACGGACGCAACTTGATTATTTAAGGGGGAAAATTATGAAACTCCAGCTATTAGCGGCCATGGCCTTAGCAACTCCCCTATTTTTCACTAGCTCGGTTAGAGCCGAGAATCCGCAGGACTTACAAAAGCTGCTTTCAACTGGGGAATGTATCCAGTGTGATCTATCAGGAGCTAACCTCAGTGGCGCTCATCTAATTGGTGCTGACTTGAGAGGCTCGAAGCTCCAAGGAGCCAACCTTGTAGGAGCTAACCTCGAAGGTGCTGATTTAACTGGTGCAAACTTGGCAGGTGCTAATCTAACATCCGCTTATGTAACCAATGTGAATTTAAAGCAAACAAATCTTAACGGAGTAAATTTTACTCGCGCTACGATTCACGATTCTAATGTATATAAAGCATCAATGAATGATCTCAATCTCACTGATGCCGAAATATTTAACACTGGAATCGGTGTTGGTGGAGAAGATGCCGAAATTCCCGATTGGGACTAGGTTCAACTAAGTTGGCAGGTTAAAATAAACACAACATAGGTTTTGGCGGGTTTTAAATCTGAGTAACTGGTTTTTTGCCGGCATTAATCCCTAAAATCTGCCTCTACAAAAATATTAAGATAAATGAAACCCCTCTGCCTTGTAATCATTTTCTTATGACGAAGGCGGAGGGGGTTTCTTATTGGAATTTAAGATTGAGTCGATATCCACTTAAAAAAGTACAATATATTCTGAAAAGCTCTCCTAAAACTCAATACAGTTCAGTTAAGGCTAAAAACTAAAACTGGCGTAGCGACTGTCTTAAAAGTCAAGCGATCGTTGTATCTTAGAAGAAGTGGTAGATTGTCCTAAAACTAGCTTTCAGGATTCTTGTTGGAAGAATTGGCTTTTTGAAAGACTCGAAACGCGAATGAATATTCAGGCGAATAGCAAAAATGAGGGTATGCATAACTTATCAAGTTGCCTATACCCTCACGTAGATAAACTCAGTTTTTGCAGTAGCGTATAAGTCTAGGTTAGTGCCTGAGCAACTGCTGCCGAAAGTGACTCATTTGCTGCTTGCTTCAACAATTCGGCTTTATCGGTCTGTTCCCAAGGCAAGTCTAAATCAGCCCGCCCAAAATGACCGTAAGCCGCGACGTCCTGATAAAAACGTCCGCCTCGTTCACTTGGTAAGTTGCGTAAGTTGAAGGTATGGATAATCCCCGCCGGACGCAGTTCAAAGTGCTGATTGATTAATTCTAGTAAGATTTCTTCATCCACTTTGCCAGTGCCAAAGGTATCAACTAGGATACTTGTTGGTCGCGCTACGCCAATCGCATAAGATAGCTGGATTTCAACTTTTTCTGCCAACCCGGCGGCGACAATATTTTTCGCCACATAACGAGCTGCATAAGCAGCAGAACGGTCTACTTTCGTGGGGTCTTTGCCGGAAAAAGCGCCGCCACCATGTCGTGAATAACCACCGTAGGTATCAACGATTATTTTCCGTCCTGTCAGACCAGAATCTCCCTGAGGGCCACCAACGACAAATTTGCCGGTGGGGTTGACTAAAAAACGTGTTTCCTGATTAGGTTTAACGTCAATGTCGCCAAAAACAGGTTCAACCACTGCTGACCAGAGGTCTTGTTTAATTTTGGCTTGTACAGCCGCCTCATCCGTTATTTCCCCAATACTGGCTGTATGCTGGGTTGAAATCAGGATAGTATCAATACCTACGGGGCGTCCGTCTTCGTAGACTACAGTTACTTGGGTTTTGCCGTCAGGACGCAGGTATGACAATTCACCTGTTTTGCGGACTGCTGCCAATCGGCGAGCAATGCGGTGAGCAAGACTGATGGGTAAGGGCATCAGTTCTGGTGTTTCGTTGCTGGCAAAGCCAAACATTATACCTTGATCGCCCGCACCAATTTTATCGAATAGTTCATCACTATCTTGCTGACGGGTTTCTTGGGCGGTGTTAACGCCTTGGGCAATATCGGGTGATTGTTCGTCTAAAGCTAGCAAAACACTGGTGCTGTTAGCAGAAAAGCCATTGTCGGCATTGGTATAACCAATTTCGGCAATTTTTTTGCGGGCGAGATTGACGAAATTTACGTTGGCTTTGGTGGTTATTTCACCAGTGATTAGCACTAAACCAGTATTAACTACTACTTCAGCGGCAACACGGCTGCTGGGGTCTTGTGTCAGTAGGGCATCCAGAATGGTATCAGAAATCTGATCGCAGATTTTATCTGGATGACCTTCGGTGACTGACTCGGAGGTAAATAAATATCGACGAGACAAAGGAAATTCCTCCTAACTTGAGTTTTTTAGCTGACTAAATGTGGTATCTAGATCAACTAGCTAATTTATGAAATGATAACAATATTTATACTTCACTAGTTAGTATCTGATTGATATTGATAAAAACCGCTAATTATAAGGTAAGTATCTGTAAATAAGATAAATGTATGCTAATTATTTTCTGGGAAAAATGTATTTAATAACACAAAAAAATGGGGACACCCGGAAGCGCCCCCACAAGCTTTGACACAAACACTGCTGCTTTAAACCTGAACCGCTAACTTTGCTTCTGTAGCTGTCAACCGTTCATAGGCAGCACGCATCTTCAAACCTGTAAGCACTTGGAAGAAACCAGTACCATTGTTGGAACCTGGATACTCACGGTGCTGGAGTAACAAGTGAGTCAATTCACCCTGATATTTTGTGGATGTATTGCTGAGATGGGTTTCGATGTAAATTACTTCTTCCAAGTTATCAAATTGACCATCTACTTCTAGTACTGAGACATAGCGTCCGTAGTAAACATCAGATCCGTAGTATAGTTGCATACCAGGATAAGAACAGGTCAATTTGCGTCCACAGGGAGTCCAATTAATTGTTGACCCTTCATCAAATAGGTAGGTTGGATCAAAGCCTTCCTTACCTTCCCGCTGGAGCATACGTACCCTTAAGACTCTACGCTCCGTATCGTTTTTGATCAAGTTCGTAGGTAACACTTGGAGAACCACATCGGCAAATTCTCTTTGTGGTTCGATAAACTTTTCAAAGTCAGGTTTGCGGGAATTGATTTGCGCTAAAACATCTTCGTAGCGATGACCGCGTTCAGCCATATCTCGCTGGATTTTCCAGGCAATTTTGACCTCATCGCTAATGTCAAAATAAACACTGAAGTCGATTAGCGAGCGCACCCGCTCATCATATAAAGGATGCAGCCCTTCAACAACTATAATGTGATTCGGCTCTACCCGCTCTGGCGGGTCAATCAAGCCAGTTTCATGGTTGTAAATCGGCTTATCAATCGCTTGACCACTTTTGAGCGTTTTAATTTGCTCATACATCAGATCAAAATTGTTCGCCCTGGGGTCTAGTGCCGTTATCCCGGTTTCTTTGCGCTGTTTGCGATCCAGGGAGTGATAATCATCTAAACAGATGACTGTCATTAAGTCTTCACCAAACAAATCTATCAAACGACGCAAAAACGTAGATTTACCGCACCCAGAGTCTCCGGCTACTCCAATCAGTACCACGCGTTCAGGCTTACTTGTCATAAATCTCCTCTAAAATACTAAAGTTGTGTCAATATTTTTTCACACAGCAGATTCTGAAGCTAGGAGTTTACCCCTTTGGTTTATCCTGCGTTCTTGCTACCTAGCACATCTATAAGACACCAAGCGGGTAGGCAACAAAGTAATTAAGTTGCTACTCGTCGGACTAGCCTGAATGTTGGTGCCGGTAAGTATTTAATCCTAGTGGTATATTTGATTTTAACAGAAGGGGGTATCCCATACAAGATTGCTGTCAAGAAGAATTAGCGTGGATCATCAATCATTTTTTTGTTGATTTAGTTGTTAATTTAAAAATGGGGATCAACGCCGCTCATGAGTGTTGCACTTTTCTCATTCTGCTACTTGTGACTCTATATAATCAAGTCTATAAGGTATAATTTGCTGTTGTAGCGAATTTTTTGACTTTCCTAAATTGTAATTCCCGTTCGACAATGCTTAAGATATTCAAAGCAAAAATCTATCCAAGGAATGAGCCAACAACTTGCATTGGTCAAATTATTCGCTGTAAATTTATGGATATGCTCAAATAGAAGCGTTGGCGTTATGGCAAAGCACTGAATAAAGGTTGACAGATTTTTCACATCAAGTGAAACTAATTACATCTGCTTAAATTACGATTCTCTCTGTCGTTATGTTTGTAGCTGAATTTGTCCCAGTTATGTAATTTTGAAAGACAAGCCACAAATATGGCTAACAATATTTTCGGAGGGCAGTAGATTTTGAGAAACAAAATCAATCGGCAGAAAACTTTCCGGGATTGATATTCTCTAATTTAATACATTGAAGTAGACAAGCAAAATGGCAATTTTTAGAGGTACACTGAGCGGTAGCTTCCACCAATCAAAGTAGTCCTCCAATCAATATCTGCTACTGTCAGTTGCTTGTTGGGTAGTAAGGCAAAAAGCTATATCCCTGTTCTGGGTGGTAGTTAACAAAAAAAAGATTAAATTGACTCATTATTAACATTCTCCCAATAACTTATCCTTTACCTTAGAAGGTGAACAGGTGTGTTTTTTGCTGTGCCTGCATGTCTTTGGTGAGTGTACTTAGCAAGGCATTAATTTAATGATGCCTTTTTCTCAGAGAGCCAGTTTTGTGAAACGAAAATCCGGTAAACTAAAGCTGGCATGGGATGAGAATAGTTTTTTTTTGAAAAACGGTTAAGTAAATTATCGGAGTGGTAGAACGAATGTACAATCAAGGTGCTGTTGAGGGTGCTGCCAACACAGAATTAGGTAGCCGCATCTTCCTTTATGAAGTGGTGGGTTTGCGTCAGAGCGAAGAAACTGATCAAACTAACTACCCAATTCGGAAAAGTGGCAGTGTGTTCATCAGAGTGCCTTACAACCGCATGAATCAAGAAATGCGACGTATCACTCGTCTAGGCGGCACAATTGTTAGCATCCACCCTGCAACTGCGCTACAGCCAGTTAATGGTAAAGCCTCATTTGAAAATGCTACAAGCGAAGTCAGCGAGTTAGCGACATCTGGGGAAACTGCTGACAGTGAAGGGAATGGTAAAGCCACACCTGTAAAAGCTGATAGTGAAGTCAAAGGCTTCGCTAAAACACCAGCTGAAGAACAGCTCAAGAACAAGGACAAGAAAGGCAACACCATGACTCAAGCGAAAGCCAAAAAAGACCACGGTGACGTTCCTGTTAACACTTACCGGCCCAATGCTCCGTTTATTGGTAAGGTAGTATCTAATGAACCACTAGTCAAAGAAGGTGGTATTGGTATTGTTCAACACCTCAAATTTGACATTTCCGCAGGTGATTTGAAATATATAGAAGGTCAAAGTATTGGGATTATTCCCCCAGGATTAGACAAGAACGGCAAGCCGGAAAAACTTAGACTCTATTCCATCGCTTCAACTCGTCATGGCGATGATGTGGATGATAAGACAGTATCACTGTGCGTCCGCCAGTTGGAGTACAAGCACCCAGAAACAGGCGAAACAGTGTATGGTGTTTGCTCTACCCACCTGTGTTTCCTCAAGCCAGGGGAAGAGGTAAAAATTACGGGGCCTGTGGGTAAGGAAATGTTGTTACCCAATGATCCTGATGCTAATGTCATCATGATGGCAACCGGAACAGGTATTGCTCCCATGCGAGCTTATCTGTGGCGTCAGTTTAAAGATGCAGAAAGAGCAGCCAACCCAGATTACCAATTTAAAGGATTCTCTTGGCTAATATTTGGTGTGCCGACAACTCCAAACCTTTTATATAAGGAAGAACTGGAAGAAATTCAACAAAAATATCCTGAGAACTTCCGCCTCACTCCTGCCATCAGTCGGGAACAAAAAAATCCCCAAGGCGGTAGAATGTATATCCAAGACCGCGTAGCAGAACATGCTGATGAATTGTGGCAATTGATTAAAAATGAAAAAACCCACACCTACATCTGCGGTTTGCGAGGTATGGAAGAAGGTATTGATGCAGCCTTAACAACTGCTGCTGCGAAAGAAGGCGTAACCTGGAGTGATTACCAGAAGCAACTCAAGAAAGCTCATCGCTGGCACGTAGAAACCTATTAAGTTAGTCATTAGTCATTGGCCATTAGTCATTAGTTTTAGACAAAGGACGAAGGACAAAGGACAAATGACAAAGGAAGCAGGATAATCAGTAGGTAGGGCAAACGCTCTACCTACAATTGTTTTGTTATGAATATTGTAAATAGCTGAAGCAAGAGTTCTCAGTTCTGAAGAGTAGAGTACTAAATAATACTTGTTACTACTCAGCACTCAGCACTCAGCACGGGCTAAACGCCCCGCTACCGCTAACAGCACTAAAAAATAAATTGGGTGCAAAATTTGTGGGTGTGAAACTAGGAATACTGGGATTAGGCACCGTGGGAACGGGAACAGTGCAGTTGTTGCAAGATAGCGCTGGGCGTCACCCATTGTTGCAAGAGATAGAAATTTATCGGGTGGGAGTGCGATCGCTAGATAAACCCCGTGCAGTAGAATTGTCTACGGAAGTATTAACCACAGATTTAGATTCTATTGTCAACGACCCAGCGGTAGATATAGTTGTCGAGGTGATGGGCGGACTGGAGCCGGCGCGATCGCTAATTCTCAAAGCTTTAAGTAATGGTAAGCATGTAGTCACCGCCAATAAAGCAGCGATCGCCCGCTTTGGGGCGGAAATTTTCACAACTGCCAATCAAGCAGGCGTATACGTCATGCTAGAAGCCGCTGTGGGTGGTGGGATTCCGGTGATTCAACCCTTAAAGCAGTCTTTAAGTGTTAACCGCATTCACACTGTAACGGGCATCGTTAACGGTACAACGAACTACATCCTGACGCGGATGCAAACAGAAGGTAGCAACTTCAGCGATGTTTTAGCTGACGCGCAACGTTTGGGTTATGCTGAGGCTGACCCTACAGCTGATGTTGATGGCTTAGACGCAGGTGATAAAATTGCGATCCTCGCATCATTAGGCTTTGGTGGACGCATCAACTTACAAGATGTTTATACTGAGGGGATTCGGCAAGTGAGCAAAACAGATATTGCTTACGCCGAAAAATTGGGATTTGTGATTAAATTGTTAGCGATCGCTAAACGTGATACTCCCTCATCTCCCCTTTCCGTCAGAGTTCATCCTACCCTAGTGCCCAAAGCCCATCCTTTGGCTAGCATCAACGGCGTTTACAACGCCATTCTTGTTGAAGGAGAACCAATTGGACAGGTGATGTTTTTTGGCCCTGGTGCTGGTGCTGGTGCAACCGCCAGTGCTGTAACATCAGATATTTTAAATTTAGTTGCTGTCCTCAAAACCAATACAGCAGTTGCAAATCCCTTATTAGCTTGTGGACATCAGGAATACTGTCAAATTGCGCCGATGGCAGAACTGATAACTCGGTTTTACGCGCGTTTCCTCACCAATGACCAACCTGGAGTTATCGGTAAATTGGGAACTTGCTTTGGCAATTATGGCGTTAGCTTAGAGTCAATTGTCCAAACTGGCTTTCAAGGGGAACTTGCAGAGATTGTGGTTGTTACCCATGATGTGCGAGAAGGCAATTTTAGGCAAGCTTTGGCAGAAATTCGGGATTTGTCAGCGATTGAAAGCATTCCCAGCTTACTGCGTGTACTTTGAGATTAGTCGGGAGTGAAGCTCGTCAACTTGCTTTGCTCCAATTTTTAATTACCCCAAAGGATTCTTAGCTGCGAGTAAAACTTGGTTAAGTACGCAAGCTAAACTAAAAAATAAACTTCACCCCAGCGCGAGGCTAGACCTATGACCTCTGCAACCGATCCATCCACCGCCCTCACTCCTTTCCCCGATCATACGCAGCTACCAGAGTCTAATGGTACTTTCGTGAAAAATTGGCAAGAGCATCCCCAAAGCATTTTACTCACTGACTCGATTACACCTATCCTTAAACAATTACATCCTGAAGGTCAATATTGTATAGGTCAGGACTTAGGTATTTACTGGCGGTTGACAGATCCGCCAGAACGAGGCGCAGAAGCACCAGATTGGTTTTATGTAGGAAATGTACCGCCTTTGCTCGATGGACAAACGCGGAGGTCTTATGTACTGTGGCGAGAATTTATTGCCCCCTTGATTGCCTTGGAATTTGTTTCTGGGGATGGTAGTGAAGAACGAGATAAAACCCCTTGGCAGGGCAAATTTTGGATTTATGAGCAAGTAATTCATCCGGCTTTTTATGGCATTTATGAAATGAATAAAGCCAGTGTAGAAGTTTATGAATTAATTGGTGGACAATATCAGTTATTAGCAGCAAATGAACGCGGACATTATCCGATTACCCGCTTGGGAGTTGAGTTAGGTATTTGGCAAGGAGAATATCAAAACGCTCAATTGCCCTGGTTACGCTGGTGGGATTTGCAGGGTAATTTGTTGTTGACTGGTGAGGAGAGAGCCGAACAGGAAAGACAAAGAGCCGATCGTTTGACTGCTCAATTGCGATCGCTCGGTATTGAACCAGAAGTTTAAGTATTTGATTTAAGGGTGCGATCGCTCTGATGTTACCGGAGGCGATCGCGCCAATTTTGGATTTGCCTGGGGAAAGTAAACAAGTAATAGACTAGGTATGTAGAGACGCGAAATTTCGCGTCTCCATTATTTAGGGAAATAGTAGGATTGAAATACACCAGTTAAAAAGTCCCATTTGCTGATGTAGTAACACCAAGCATTACTAATAACTGAGTGAACAAACAAGTGTAAATACTAAGGAGTAGGCGCTGTGACAAATTTGAGTAACTACAACGCAGAATTAGCTGATGATGAAGAACAAGAAGAAAAAGTTACATTTCAGTATGACCCTGAGAAAATCAATATTGTTACAAGGGAGCCAACTATTGAGCAATTACTCAGAAGAATTAACGAAGATGCGCTTGATTTAGCACCTGAATTTCAACGACAAGCAAATATATGGACTCTAGAAGCAAAAGGTAAATTAATTGAATCTATTCTAATTAGAATTCCATTGCCTGCTTTTTATATTGATGCTACAAATGAAGATGAATGGGTAGTTGTAGATGGCTTACAAAGATTGTCTGCACTCAAGCATTTTGTTATTGATAAAAGCCTTAAACTAGTTGGATTAGAATACCTGAAAGAGCTTAATAATAAAAACTATGACGAATTAGAGCGCAGATATCAACGTCGCATATTAGAAACTCAAGTTACAGTATATTTAATTGAAAAAGGTACACCTTTGGCAGTCAAGTATAATATCTTCAAACGTATCAATACGGGAGGTGTACCTCTTTCAAATCAAGAACTGCGACATGCTTTAAATCCTGGAAAAGCCACAAAAATATTGGCTGTCCTAGCTTCTTTACCAGAGTTTAAACGTGTTGTTAATCTTACCGAATCGAAGAAGAAGAGAATGGATGATAGAGAGTTTGTACTAGGATTTATCGCTTTTTACCTAATTTCTTATAAGGAATATCAAGATGAAACTAGAGATTCTTTTTTAAGTAAAGCTTTATCTAAAATAAATAGTCTTGCTCAGGAAGAAACACAAAATTTAGAAGCAGCTTTTAAAAAAGCGATGCTCGCAGCATTTGATATTTTCAATGATAATGCTTTTCGAAAAATTTCTAACAAAAATAAAAGAAAATTCCCTATTAATAAATCTTTGTTTGAAGTCTGGTCTGTAAATCTTGCAAGGCTCGATATTCAAAATATTGAAATATTAAAAGAGAGGAAAAAACAATTAATAGATACTTTCATTAAATATGTAGATAACGATACAGAATTTTTAGTATCAATATCTCAAGCAGCAAATAAAATAGAGCATAGATTTGAAACAGTTGAGAAAATCGTCCAAGAAGTATTATTATGATTAATTCTCTAAAAGTTACCAATTATAAAGCTTTTGAAAATCAGTTAATTGAATTTAAGCCACTAACTTTACTTTCTGGTTTAAATAGTACGGGAAAATCTTCCATACTACAATCGCTACTTTTGCTTCGCCAATCTTATCAACAAGAATTATTGCCAAATATCGGGTTAGCATTGAATGGTGAATTAGTACGCATTGGTACTGCTCAAGATACATTTTGTGAAAGAGCTAAAGAGGATTATCTAGGTTTTGAAATTACTTGGAATGAGGGAAAAAAAGGGATTTGGCGTTTTAGCTATGATCCAATTAAGACAGGTGCAGATGTTTTAAATAATTTAGATTCTAAATTACCAATTGAGAATGTCTATAAATTAAGTCCTTTCAATAGAAGATTTCACTATCTACAGGCTGAACGTCTCGGGCCACGAACATCTTATGAGATGTCAGATTATCAAGCAAGGCGACTAGGACAGTTAGGTAGTAAGGGTGAATATACTGCACATTTTTTAGCAATTAATCAAGATAAAGATGTTCTTCAAACTAAACTAAGACATCCGATGGCAAAATCTAACACTCTTAGTAGCCAGGTTGAAGGATGGATGAGAGAAGTTAGTCCTGGTACAAGGATTAAAATTAACTCAAATTCAGATATCGGTTTGATGAGTTTACAATATTTTTATGGGGATAGTAACCCCTATCGTACTACTAATGTCGGATTTGGAATTAGCTACACATTACCGATTATCGTAGCAGTTTTATCATCTTCTCCGGGTACACTAATTATAATTGAAAATCCAGAGGCACATTTACATCCTAAAGGGCAAGTCAAGATGGGTGAATTATTATCGCTTGCAGCTAGTTGTGGAATTCAAATAGTAATAGAAACTCATAGTGATCATGTTTTAAATGGTATTCGTCTTGCTGTTCATGGGGGAAAAATTAAGCCCTATGATGTTCAGTTACATTATTTTCAGCGAAAAGAAAAAGAAGGGCAAACTGTTACTGAAGTAGTATCTCCACATATTGATCGGAATGGCAGAATTGATAAATGGCCTGATGGTTTTTTCGATGAATGGGAAAAAAGTTTAGATGTTTTACTTGAGCCTGCGGGAGAGTAAAAGGTGGATTTTGACTTAATATTAAATGAGTTATCTCTGCGAAATCCGGCTCTAAATGAACAAGTGGCACAGCAAAGAATGTCGGAGTTAATTAAGACAATACAAGCAGTCAAAGCTCAACAAGTAAAGGTAAGTCTTCGCACAAAAGAGAATTTTCATACAACAATACTTGCACCTAACTATCCTCTTCGCCGCTGGCTTAATGATAATGACGCGGATCAAGTTGAACGACTTTTTATCAAAACTCTTGTAACTAAAGCACCTTTTTCAACTGATATTGCAAATTCAGAGATCCAAGATATTGAAAATAATACTAGCTTATCTGAATTTTTTCATCAAGGAGAAATGGCTATTGGGCTTGGTATTGCTTATGTACTTAATACGATCACAATTAATACGATTGCAATCAGCTTGCTCTCTCAGGAATGCTGGGATTGTAACCATGTAAAACTTGAATTTCGATGCTTGGATGAGTATGGAGAGATAATCAGCGAAATTGTAGAAATCATCCATGCTAGCCGTAGCAGCCATGTACAAGAACACGCTAGTCTGATTCAACAACACCAAGAGCGCATTTATCAAAATGTTAGCGATGGGTTAGAAGTTTGGAATCGCAGAGAGGAATTATTTCCTAACCTAGAATTCTGCGATGTTGTGAGAAAGCAGTTAGAAGATATCCGTACTGGACAGTTGGAATTACAGCCTGTTGTAAGCATATTATTTGAGCTTCACAAATGCTGTAAAGACTGGAATAATGGCTATTTCAATCTCGACGGGTATCCTGTTGAAGAATCGGGGGAAAGTAAACCAACGCTTGATAAATATTTTAAAGAAAGAACTTTTCGTTGTCCTGATGGTAAAGATCGCTTATTTGAACGACACGTTAAATTGAGGTTCTGCAACTGGCGAATCCATTTTTTAGCAGAACAACCAGGAATAGTGATTATTGGCTATATTGGTCGCCATCTTCCTACAGTGAAGTATAGAACTTAACATAAATATTCTGATCCGCCCTTCTCCCTTCTTCCACTGCTAAACTAAAAAACAACCCTTACATCCTGCAAAGGTAGCCTTATGACCTCTGCAACCGATCCATCCACCGCCCTCACACCGTTCCCAGACCATACACAACTTCCTGAGTCTGATGGTACATTTGTGAAAAACTTTCAGGAACATCCCCAAAGCATTCTCCTAACGGACTCGATTAAACCGATATTGCAAAAACGTCATCCTGATGGGCAATACTGTATTGGTCAAAATAGCGGTATTTACTGGCGCATCACTGACCCCCCAGAAAAAGGCGCAGAAGCTCCCGACTGGTTTTATGTAGGGAATGTACCACCTACTTTGGATGGGCAAACGCGCAGGTCTTATGTATTATGGCGAGAGTTTATTGCCCCATTGATTGCATTGGAATTTGTTTCTGGGGATGGTAGTCAGGAGTGAGATAAAACTCCGTGGAAGGGTAAATTTTGGATTTATGAACAGGTGATTCGTCCTCCCTTCTACGGCATTTATGAAGTGAATAAAGCCAGTGTAGAAGTTTATGAATTAATTGGTGGACAATATCAGTTATTGACAGCAAATGAACGCGGACATTATCCCATTCATCCTTTAGGAGTTGAGTTAGGGATTTGGCAGGGACAATATTATAATATGGAATTACCTTGGCTACGCTGGTGGGATTTGCAGGGTAATTTGTTGTTGACTAGTGAGGAAAGAGCCGATCGCTTGACTACTCAATTGCGATCGCTCGGCGTTGAACCAGAAGCCTAATATTTTTGGATTGTGGCATACACACAAAAAGCACTATCTGAGCCACACAATTGATTGCAAGGCTGATATAGCAGAGGTTTTAGTTATTTCATTTTTTCAAAACTACATGGAAGGAATTTAAATACCCAGTAATGGTTTTAGCTAATGTCTTCTGCTGTTTTTTTGTAGTTATTGCCATTACTTGATATAATCTCCCTTCAGCAACATACATTCTACTTTTAGTGATTTTCCCTCCAGAATTGATGTACTCAATTTCTTTGCCAGGATGATTATTGGAACTACGAATGTTTCGTTGACTAATTAAATTACTTTTCGTAGTCTTTAAAGCCATATCCCGTGCATTATTAAGTACAGCTTGGGGGTCAGCCATTTCACCGTAACTATAAGGAAAATCATTGTAAGCAACTATGTATGCTACTTGCTGTTTTGGTGGTTCAGCGACAAATATTTCTAAGTTAATTTCCCCCATATAAGTTTTTTGAGATTGGGTATTTCTGTTGGGGCTTCCCGGCATCAAAATACTAAAGCGTCCATCTGGAGGGGTGTATAACTTCCATTGTGGCTGCACGGGTTTAGTGACGGTTGCTTTGACAACAGCCACCGGGGGTTTGGGTTGACGCGCTTCCACGAGAATAGAACCACCACAGACAAAGGTGGCGGCGATTAATGGCAACAGACTTTTCATTGTCATATTTTTTGCCTTTTGAGATGCTGATCTCACTGATGATGCCAGCTGTTATAACCTAGCAGCACATAAAGCAGCACCTATTAGCCCCACTTGCGGATTGAGAATAATATACACGGGTATCTCTTCAAGGAGGCGGCGCATCCTGCCTTTTTGAGTGAAGTTTAATAAGAAACCGCTGTTTTCAATTAATGGTAAGATTTTGGGTGCAATTCCACCAGCGATGTATAAGCCACCATAAGGTAAGAGTTTCAGGGCGAGATTGCCGGCTTCTGCACCATAAGCGTCTATAAATAATTGCAAGGTTTGTTCACAGAGGCGATCGCGTTTTTGTAGTGCAGCTGTACCAATAGCAGCACCAGGATCGACACTTTTCTCTTCTTGTCCCGCTTCTTGTTCCCAAGTTCTCACAACTTGGGCAATATCTGGAGATTCGGCGGCAAATTTGCGATCGCGCAGAAATTGGTAAATTGCCACAATCCCCATTCCAGAAACCACGCGTTCCACAGAAATGCGCTGGATATCATGTTTACCCAGCAGGTATTTCAACAGTTGAAACTCAATCTCGTTCCGAGGGGCAAAGTCAGCGTGTCCACCTTCTGAGGGAAAGACTTGATAGTAGTTTCCCTGTTTAATTAAAAATCCTTGTCCTAAGCCAGTACCAGCACCAATAATTCCAATCGGGGCTTCTGGTTGAGATTTGCCAACTTGCAACGTCAGTAAGTCTTGTTTTTGTAAACCTAAAATGCCATAGCCAACTGCGGCGAAGTCGTTAATCAAAGAAATTTGGGGGATACCCAATTCTTGTTGTAGACGTTCAGTATCCAGGAACCAGACTAAATTGGTTAGTTTGGCAGTATTTTTGACAATAGGCCCTGCGATCGCAAAACAGGCCTTTTCTGGTGTGGGTGTATTAGCTTTGACCAAAAACTGCTGCACTATGGGCACTAAATCGGGAAAATCAGCACTGTGGTAACTTTCCTGATAAATAGTATGTAAAACTGGTGAATCTGATGTTTCAACCAATCGCAGAATAGTTTTCGTACCGCCGATGTCTCCTGCTAGTAACAATGTCATAGAACTTATTCGCGGATTAATTACTTTATTTGTAGGATATACCCAACCTAGCAGAAGCTATGAACACAAATCCCTATTAGAGGTTTAAGCAAATCGAATAACTTCTTCTATGTGGGTTAAATGGGAAGTATCTCCCGTGAGTTCTAATAACCATTCTGGTTCCTGGCGTACCACTTTTACCAAGGAACATAAAGAAGCTTTAACTTCTGTTTTGGCAATTTCCCCTACTAGTCCCATTGCTCCGCCCAACACAGATGCGCCATGTGCCACTAGCAGGATATCCTGTGGGAAGAACTCAGTAGCTAAACATCTGGCAGTTTGCCCAGAACGTTCTCGGACTTTTTCGTGAGTTTCAGGATATTTGGCGGCGATGCGCGATGTATAGCTAGTGTCAATTCTGGGGAATAATTTTGCTAAGGCTGGAGTTGAGAGTCTTTCGGGTTCTTCCGTCATCCAAACTGGGTTTAGCCATTCACTCAAACCTGTTTCGAGTTTGATCGGCAATTTGAGCATTTCTGCAACTGCGTTTGCTGTTTGTACGGTTCGCAGGAAAGGAGAAGCGAAAATATGACCAATGTTTTCTTTTTTCAAACGTTGAGCTAACTGCTGTGCCTGCACCATACCATCATCAGATAATGGCGGATCATAGCGTCGTTCAGCGGTGAGAAACCAATCGGGGTTTACGAAATCGAGGCGGTTAGCGTGTCTTGCTATCCAGACTATTTGACTCATAGGTTTAATTATTCCAATGAATAGAATTCGCCGCTAAACAAATATATAGATATCTGCAAGGAGGGCTGCAAATATTAATATATGACAAAAATTGTAATAATATTTAATAATATAAATGATTAGGAAAAGTTATAAATGCTGTCAACGTAGTTTTACTCAAAGCCTTTTTAGCCAAGCATCTAAAACAACATCGACTATAATAATCTGCTGAAATGTTTAAGATTGTGATAGTGATACTTTGCTTATAGCCTTTTTAGCCATTTTTCTAAAGCTACATCAACTAATCCATTTAGAGAATCATAGCGATCAAATTTATATGTATTAAGTCTTCCACCCCCGATAACAAGAGTAAATTCATTTGCATCAATTTCTAGTAATTGCCTCTCCTCATATGTTAAAGGCTCTGAGTTATTAAGTTTCCTAGTTATTCTGTTTCTATCTTTAGAATGTTGGATCATGTCTTTATATCCTTTATGTTCCTTAGAACCTTTATTTGCTACTATTTCATTCATTATTTTTACTCTATTTGAAAGTGTCTTTTTGGATAAATTCATCTTTGCACCAATTCCACTTGGTACATATCCCTCTAACAAAGCATTGTCTTGCCAATCTGTCCAAATTCTTGCTCTACTTATGCGATCGCTACTATTATTTTTTAAACCTAACCATAAAAATATAATTGGTATTCCTTTACTATCAAAGTAAAATTCCGCGCAGAATTTACTTGTTTTACTGTTACCATTTCCATATCTAAAACTAACAGCAGAAGATATTTCTTCCATCCGTTTATCAAAGCTAAGAACCTTTTGACGAATTTTTAATATTCCTTCTTGTTGTTCAGAAGAGCATTTAGCTAGACGGTTGATCAGTCCTTTAGAAGGTAGAGGTATATCTTCATTTCTCTCTCTGTTCTGATGAGGAATTTCTATTTTTGAAACCTTCTCATTATCTAAATCTAAATTTCTTATCTGCAAATAATAGTTAAACTCATCTGCTAATACGGCAAATTCAAAAAAATCAATAGACAAATGATGATATTTTTTATCTATAAAATTATCTCTATGAAAATTAGGCTTAATTGCTATTAAGCTAATAGGTTGTTGATAGTCTATTTCGTCTTCTAAAGGTTTTACTTCCTGCAAAGTGTCATAATATCGAGTTAGCTGCTGAACAATATATCTATCTTCAGCATTTTTCAATTCCAGTACTACTAACTGTTTATTTTCTCTCAATGCTAAAATATCACAAATTTGACCATTAACATAATATTGTCGTTTTAGCGGAATTAACCCGAAAAGTTCCTTTAAATTAGCCCAAACAAAATCTTCTAAATCAGCTTCAGTCGCAAATTTCCAACTATTACCCGTTTTTATTAAATTCACGAAATCCATTATCTCGCTCTGACTTTAGTAAATTACTACCTTTAGTATTCCCAAAGCTAGAGAAGAATTTATACAATTGATTACAACTTCAACCATCCAAATAGTTGTCCTACGGTTAATTGAAAGCCGCTAACTAAATCGGGAACTGGTAATATTTCTTGTTCTTCTTGTAAAAGTTCTGGTTGCTGCTTTGGTGGATAAACTAAAACAGAGCGATCGCCTGGATCGATTAACCAACCTAAACGACTACCATATTTTAAACAATGCAAAATATTTCCGGTTACTTTAGTCTGGCTTTGTTCTGGCGAAAGAATCTCAATCGTCCAGTCTGGATAGGTATGAAAAACATTTGCCACCTCCCCACGTTCATCTAAGGGAATCCGTTCCCAAGCAAATACTGCTACATCAGGGACAATTGAGCGTCCGCCAAAAGTACACCTCAATTCTGGGAAAGCAAGGGCAATTTTTCGACTTTCACCTACTTCATTTATACCTGTGACTAACTTACCCTGTAATTTACTATGTTTTCCTTGAGGCATTGGCTTTTGAATAATTTGACTGTTGATGTATTCTGAGCTAGGCTTTGTTTCTGGTAGTTTCAAAAACTCTTCTAAAGTTAGGGGTTTAGTTGGTGATTTTACCATTTGCTTTTACTTCCTAATTTTTTACATACAACAATCATGTATCGTTTAAAATTTTAACTGGGTAAGCACGAATTGCATCATCGACAGTCACAATAGTAAGGTCATGCTGCAAAGCCCTCAAACTCACTTACAATATTCTCTGGCAGTGGTTCATCAAAATCATCGGGTACAATAAACTCTCCTGCACAGAGTCCGAATGGTCTAGAGAGATCAGGTGCTTTTACCGTCGGTTTAATTTCAGCAATTGGCTTTCCACCACGTATAATTACAAGAGTTTCCCCAGCTTCAACGCGCTGAAGGTAGCCTAATAAGTCACGTTTTATTTCATCGACACTAATCCAGTTCATAAGAAAATTATTGGATTATTACTCTAGTATAATCATCACCCTAAATAATCTTTTTTAACTCGCTCATCACTAATCAATTCTGATGCTGCGCCTGTTAAATAATTCATTTGCGAAACTCATCCCAAAGTTCAAAGAATCTATGAAATGCTTCTACCTCAGATTAAGTTGAATTGATGATGAATAAATACCAATTTATAGCATTACTCATGTGATAATTTTCGCGTAACCATTTATCAAAATTTTCTTCTAGATCGCAATTGAGTTGCTTTACTTTAGGGATATTGTGTTCAACAACTGCTATATTATAACCAAGTAGCAAAGCCTGTAGTGCAGTTAAAGATTTCCTGCCTAGATAAAGACCAGGATGCGAACGGACTGTGTTAAGGAAATATTCAAATGTTGAACTCTTAAATAATGTAAATATCAATATAATATTTACCCCAAATAAGCCTTTTTAACTCGCTCATCACTAATTAATTCTGATGCTGCACCAGTTAAAGTTATAGAACCAGCTTCTAAAACATAACCGCGATCGGCAATTTGTAGCGCCAGATTAGCGTTTTGTTCAACTAATAGAATAGTCACGCCTGTAGCCCGGAGATTTTCAATAATTGAGAAGATTTCCCGGACGATCGCAGGTGCTAAACCTAAGCTAGGCTCGTCTAAAAGTAAGAGTTGTGGTCTACTCATGACAGCACGTGCGATCGCTAACATTTGTTGTTCACCACCGCTGAGGGTTCCTGCTAGTTGATTGCGTCTTTGTGACAAGCGGGGAAATAGCTCAAATTGGCGCTGAATATCTGCTTTTATCTCAGCTTGATTGGAGCGAATATAAGCACCCAAAAGTAAGTTATCAAATACTGTTTGCCGCGTTAATACTCTGCGCCCTTCAGGACAATGGGCGATACCAAGTTGTACAACTTCGTGAGTTTGGCGGCGGGTAATATTATGTCCATTATAGATAATTACACCACTCTTAGGATTAACTACTTTAGATATGGCACGGAGCGTAGTAGTTTTACCAGCACCATTAGCACCAATTAAAGTAACTACCTCGCCTTTTTGAATAATTAAATTAATCTTTTTCAGAGCTTGGATGCCGCCATAATTAACATCAAGTTCTTGAATTTCTAAAATTGTATGGTTTGGACTACTATCGGATTTCATCAGCGGTTTATATCCAGAAATGTTGATTCAAAACCTAGTATACATAAATGTTGAATTATCGGATTTTTTTTAACATTCAACACTTTTGCTAAAGAAAATATTGTATTAGGATTTTATGCTCCTTATAAACGCGAATTTACTGATTTTGTTGTTGGATAATTAGCAGGAAATAAGCAATAGTAAACTTTGCCCTAATGATCCACTATCCGGTAAACTCAGAAATGCTGCGTTATTCCTCATCATGTCCGATTCCCAAACTGTTAGTGCTGCTGTTGCCAAACTCTACAATACCTACCCCTTTCCGCCCGAAGCCCTGTTGGATGAACCACCTCCAGGTTACAACTGGCGCTGGAATTGGCTAGCCGCTCATAACTTCTGCACAGGTCAAAAACCCCAAAGGCAGGATATTCGGATTTTAGATGCAGGTTGCGGTACTGGTGTGGGTACAGAGTACCTGGTTCACCTCAATCCTCAAGCTTCTGTGGTGGGAATTGACCTCAGTACAGGCGCTTTAGCTGTAGCAACAGAGCGTTGTCAGCGTTCAGGGGCTAACCGCGTTGAATTTCATCACCTCAGTTTGTTTGACGTGGAACAGTTACCAGGTGAGTTTGATTTAATTAACTGTGTTGGCGTTTTGCATCATACTCCCGATCCCATTCGCGGTATTCAAGCTTTGGCGAAGAAGTTAGCCCCAGGCGGGTTGATGCACATTTTTGTGTATGGGGAATTGGGGCGCTGGGAAATTCAACTCATGCAAAAAGCGATCGCACTTATTCAAGGTGACAAAAAAGGCGACTACCGCGATGGTGTCCAAGTCGGGCGAAAAATATTTGCTTCCTTACCAGAAAATAACCGAATTGTCAAATACGATAAACAACGTTGGTCATTAGAAAACAACAAGGATGAATACTTTGCTGATATGTACGTTCATCCCCAAGAAATTGACTACAACATTGAGACGCTGTTTGAATTAATTGATGCTTCGGGATTGGAATTTATTGGTTTCTCAAATCCGAGTTTCTGGGATTTAGAAAGACTTTTGGGTAAAGCACCAGAGTTAGTGGAACGGGCAAAAGAATTGAGCGATCGCCAGCTTTACCGCCTGATAGAATTATTAGACCCAGAAGTAACTCATTACGAGTTTTTCCTCGGTCGTCCTCCCTTAATCAAAGCTGACTGGTCAGACGATAACGCCCTACTAAGAGCGATTCCCGAACTTAATCCTTGCATTGAGGGATTTCCCAGTCAATGTTTCTTTAATTACGATTACCAGATTGTTAACTTATCTGTAGCAGAGTTTGAGTTTATGCAAAAGTGTGACAAAAATTCCACAATTGCAGAAATTTTGGCAGGTATAGAACTGGGATTAGATGGGGTAAGAACGCTCCTGCAACAGCAGCTAATTTTGTTGACACCTGCTTAGGAACTTCCAAGTAAAAAAAATCCAATTATTGATTGTGGGATGGCCGTTTCGACTATCCCACAAAAGATATTTATCAAGAAAAGCAGTTATTGCTAGAGGAAAACTGCCCTGGAGCTTCAGTAAAGCAATGCGTCTGGCAGACTACGCCAATGCACTAAGAACAAGGGTTTTAGTCCCCCATTTTCGTGTCAGCTTTGCACTGCGTAGGAGAGTTCAGGGCTGCCAAATCATCCGGGGTCGAATAATGAATGCGCCTTCTGCCTCCTGCCTCCTGCCTCCTGCCTCCTTCAAGCCACAACAGCCGGACTTGCTACCTTCTCTTGTCTTTGGGAAGGCGGACGCATTTCCAAACCAAGTAAATTCAGCATTTCTCGGTCAGTATCGTAATCTGGACAGGGAGTTGTTACCGTCAACATCTTATTGTCGTCACTGGAAAAGATAGAATTAGCTCCTGCCATAAAGCAGAAAGCTTGCTCAACTTGAGAAAGTCTCGCCCTACCGGCACTAAGACGCACATCGGAAGTTGGCATTAAAATCCTGGCTGTGGCAATCATCCGCACAATATCCCAAATGGGGACATCAGGCTGATTTTCTAAGGGTGTGCCTGGTACTTGTGAAAGAATATTAATTGGTACGGACTCTGGATGGGGATGTAAATTTGCCAGAGTTTGTAACATTCCAACACGGTCATCGACAGTTTCGCCTAAGCCCAGGATGCCGCCGGAACAGACAGTGACGTTTGTCTGACGGACATTCTCAATTGTGTTCAAGCGATCGCCATATGTCCTTGTGGTAATAATTGTGCTGTAATATTCCTGCGAGGTATCTAAGTTATGGTTGTAGGCGTAAAGTCCCGCTTCTTCCAATTTTTTGGCCTGATTTGCCGTCAACATACCTAGAGTGCAGCACACTTCTAAACCCATTGCGGTTACATCCTTGACCATATCCAGGACTTCCTCAAATTGTGAGTTATCCCGCACTTCTCGCCAAGCAGCACCCATGCAGATGCGACTAACACCAGTTTCTTTAGCTTTCTGGGCGATGTTAACCACCGTTTCTTTTTCGAGGAGTGCTTGCGCCTTTACCTCTGTTTTATAGCGGGAAGATTGGGCACAGTAGCTACAATCTTCTGGACAACCTCCCGTTTTAATCGATATGAGCTTACAAACTTGTATTTTTGTTGGGTCATGATATTGGCGATGCACGCTAGCAGCTTGATAAACAAGCTCTAGCAATGGCGTGTTGTATATCGCCCGAATCTCTAATTCCTGCCAATCGTAGCGTATTCCCACCACATCACTATCCTTCTTGTAAACTGGGTTAATCAAGAGCTGTCTTTTGCTTGAATTTCCTGCGGTACAGCGTTTGGGCAAAGCGATTTTATCGAAGTTATGCCCCGCACTGTGCTTTGTCACCCATTGGCTCTCAATCCTTCCGCTCTAGATATTAGACATCAGCTTATCAAGATTTTGGTTGAATGGCAGATTAAGAGTAAAAATACTCACTCTATCTTGTTGTAAGGATCGTGGATTTAATAACCTGTGTAGTCGCGTCACAAGCTTAAATTGTGAGCATATATGCTGACCATTAACCAAGCAACACAAATTTCACAAACCAAAATGATGACGCATCTTTTGAGCAATTTCTTCATGAAATTGAAGGTTAGACAGCAAAATTAATGTCACCTTTTCACTGGAGAAAATCAGTCCCAAACATAGATAAATTTATTCTTAATCGCAGCAGGAGCGGGCAGATAAAATTACCTGATTGTGGCGAAAATCTGCCAGATATTCCTCTAAAACACTAAATTGGGGCAAATTTAAACTGTAATAAATCCAGCGTCCTTCCTGACGGGAGTTAACTAAGCCAGCTTCCTTGAGGGTTTTCAGGTGAAAAGATAGCTTTGACTGATTTACCCCCAAGGCTTCACACAAATCACATACACATAATTCTCGCTGTCGTAGTAATTCCAGCACACTAATCCTGAGTGGATCAGAAAGGGCGTGAAAGCCAGCAGCAATCAAATGAGGAATGGTAGCTGAGGAAATGAGCATCAATTACAGTTTGATAAGGGTATGGTAACTCTATTGTGAACTAGAAACTATAGCTTTAGGTGCGTAGACGCGCAGGGGCTTGTCGTCAGACATCGTGCTTGAACAAGACTATTTTTTACTAAGATGTATATTATATCAATCTCTAATTTACCCATTCATGAGATACGGTATCTGACAGCAGCTTCTGGTGGTATTGGTGTTATTGAGAGATATTTACCAGTTTTACTAGCAGAAGTTGATTATTTACCTAATAATTTAGAGGCAATTACTGTTACTAGTGATCTACAAGGAATTGACCCGAAAAATCAACAACTTCTCGGTTATCTTGTTATAGAAGAATTAGAAAATTTGGCAGAGAACGGAAAAATCCCCTCACTAAAAAATACAGGCATTATATTAGCAGGTGATTTATATGCAGAGGTCAATAGACGTAGTGGAGTAGTGGGCGATATCCGAGAAATTTGGCAAGCTTTTAATCGACGATTTTGTTGGGTGGCTGGTGTTGCTGGAAATCACGATAGTTTGGGAAATACACAAGAAGAAATTCAGATTTTTAAACAAAATCGGAGTATTTACTATCTTGATGGTGATATCAGAAGAAATGGTGAGCTTAATCTTGCCGGAATTTCTGGTATTATCGGCAAAAAAAGCAAACCCTTCAGACGCTCTGAGAAAGAATTTATTAAAGCAATTCGGGAACTGATAAAGCAGTCACCAGATATTTTAATTTTACATGAAGGGCCGGATTACCCACAAGGTAATTTGGTTGGTAAAGAATCTATCCGCAAGGAGTTAGAAAAAATCAATCTAACTAATAATTTATTAGTTATCTGTGGTCATTCTTATTGGAAAATTCCGATGATCACTTTAGAAAATGGTATCCAAGTCATCAAAGCAGATAGCCGTGTTATCGTACTTCAGGCGAAGAAATAATATCAAGTCCCTATTAAGATATAAAATTGGGCGATCGCAGTTAACATCAGGGCATAATTCTTTTTACATCAGAATAGGCAAGTATTTTTTCATCTACACTCACCAAAGGAACATCATACATTCTTGCTGTTGAAACGATAATTCTATCGGCTGGATCTTTATGAAAATTTCCTGGAAGTGAGTACGAATCAATGGCAATTTGGGGAGTAATTGATAGAAGAATTACTCCCTCTTGTGCCAAAGCAATATCGAACCATTCTTGAATCGAACAGGGAAGAATTAACTTCTTTTGGGTAACAAGTCTGCTAATCTCTAACAAACTGATGGAGCAAACCCTAAACCATGAGGTCTTTCCCTATTTATTGCTTCACGGTGGAGAGGAGTCAACTTGGAATCATTGTGATTCCACCAAACCCAAATATGAGTATCAAGAACGATCACAAATCATTCACTTCCAAATTCTGATTCATTTCCCAATCATCAGGAGAAATAACAGGTTCATTTGGATCTGCCAAATAAGCATAGGGTTGCATTTTTACAAGAGGATTAATGGCAAATTTGCCTTGATTCTCAGAAGAATAGCTAATTTGCCCAAACTTTTCTTGAATACTTTCCCTCAAAATAGAAGAAGCTAATTCTTCAACAGACATTTCTTTTAAAGCAGCAGCTTTAATTAAAGATTCTTGAGTTTCTTGACTGATGTAAATATTAGTACCAATCATTTTTCACCCTATCTACTTTTTTACATGATATCAAGCATCATCAGCAAAAATTTTAGTCATATAATGTTGGGTTTCCTTCCTCTAATCAACTAACGAGATCGGCGATCGCTCCTGAAGCAGAGGCTACAGCTTCAGGTTGATAGCGGATGCCGGCTTGCTTGAAGCGATGTAAAACTTCACCCAAGCGATCGCAATCTGCAATCAAACTGATCCTTACATAACCCTCACCTGCAACCCCAAAGGCATTACCTGGAGTCAGAACAACACCAGTTTGTTGCAACACATTCAAGGCAAAATCTGTGGAACCCATACCAACGGGACATTTCACCCAAAGATACATTGTCGCCTTAGTTTTGGGAATCTCCCAACCCAACTCTCCTAATCCGTCAATGAGAAAATCGCGGCGGGTACGGTAGCGTTGTTGTACTTCGTGCAAATAGACATCTGGTAGTTGCAAAGCGGTTTCGGCGGCTTTTTGCAAGGCGGAAAAAATGCCGTAATCTAAGTTAGTTTTCAGTGTCCGTAAACCTTGAATTACATGGCGATTACCCACGACAAAACCAACGCGCCAACCAGCCATATTGTAGGTTTTAGATAAGGTGTGAAATTCCACACCAATTTCTTTCGCACCGGGAATTTCTAACAGGCTAGTGGGTTGATAACCATCAAAAGCTAACTCGGCGTAACACAAATCATGCACCAGCAAAATTTCATATTTGCGGGCGAAGGCGACGATTTCTTCAAAGAATTCGCGGGGGGCGGTGGCGGCGGTGGGATTGCTGGGATAGTTGAAATAGAGAATTTTAGCTTGTCGTGCAACTTCATCAGGAATGGCGGCTAAATCAATTAACCAGTCATTTTCGGGTTTCAGAATCAAGCTGTGGATTTTCCCACCAGCGATCGCTGGGCCCCGAAAATGTGCAGGATAAGCTGGGGAAGGAACCAGAACTAAATCGCCAGGGTTAACGTAAGCGATCGCTAAATGGGTTAATCCTTCTTTAGAACCAAGCAGTGGTAAGGCTTCACTATCAGGATCGAGAACCACACCATAACGGCGATGATACCAGTTGGTAATCGCACGGCGAAAACTAGCAGTCCCTTCAAAAGGCGGATAACCGTGATTTGCAGGATCTTGCAAGGCTGCGATCGCCGCTTCTACAACTGGTGCTGGCGTTGCACCATCGGGGTTTCCCATGCCCAAATCAATTAAATCCAACCCTTGTTCCCGTGCTTTAGCTTTCAGTTCATCTAAACGGGCAAATACATAAGGTGGTAGTTTTTGTATGCGTTCTGCTGGGACAATCCAATTTAAACTCATAAAACCTCGTCACTCATTCCCTTGGGCGAAACTCGATTCGTAGTGTCTCTACTATCTATAGGTGCAGTAGTAGAAACCATTGCCGCCATTAACTGTTCTGGCGCGACTTTAAACGGTAGTCGATGGATGTCAGAATTAGGAACTAGAGCAATTTCAGCGGCCGTTTGCAACTCGCCTAATGTAATATTGCCCAATCCCAAATCACTCAATTTTTGGGGTAGTCCAATTTCTGTGTAGAACTTTAACAACTGTTGTCGTGATGATGCTGCTAGTTGATTGCCTTGTAGCATTTCTTCTAAACGCAGTTGCACCAAAATTCCAAAAGCAACTTTTTCGCCATGAATACTGCCATGTCCTGAAATGTGCGTTAAACCATTATGCACGGCATGGGCGGCAACTGTGCGACACTGCGCCCCTCCAAGTCCGCCAACTACTCCAGCGAGTAAAACACTGGCGTCTACCACTTCTCGCCAAATTTCACTACCTGGTTCTTTCAGGGCGGTGACTGACTTTTGCAAAAGGATATCTCGCAAAACTCGTGCTTGTTGCACCGCAGCAATAATTAAAGTGTCTTGCAAGTGTCCACTACTAACTGAAGCTTCGTACCATTTAGCGATCGCATCACCAATTCCAGCTACTAAAGTCCGTTGTGGTGCAGTTTTAATCAAGTCATAATCGAGTATCAATAAATCGGGACAACGAGATAGCCCCACATCGTAGAGAAACGCCCCATCTTCGGAATAAACATTCGATAAGGCACTCCAAGCTGCACAAGTAGCCCCTGATGTCGGAATTGTCACCACAGGCAACTGTAACTGCTGCGCGAGTAATTTCGCTGTATCTAGGGCTTTGCCCCCACCAAAACCAATAATCACATCAGCTGTGTGTTCTTTTGCCGCCTTTTGTAAAGACTTCAGGCTAGCTTCACAGCAATCTGCACCATAAGTAGCTTGGACAGTTTGTAACTGTTGTCTTTCTAAAACTGGTTGCAAATTTTGTTGGCTAATGGCAAGAGTAGAATCACCTGTCACAACTAAGGGGCGACTTCCCAAACAGGCGATTTCTGCTGCGGCTGCTTGCAATACCCCAGAACCACGAATTACTTTTGCTGGGGCAACTGTGAGCGTCAATAATGAACTAGAGTTTTGAGTAGACAAAGAAGGTTGAGTAATAAAATTATTGTGCATATAATCTAGTTTGCCAAAACTTTGATATTTCTTAATCAAATAGACTAGTGATCAAGGATACTTGTTGCCAAGCGGGTTTTGGAATGGCTCCAACCTTACAGCCGACTCATCTGGATTTGAGCCAAGCAATGAAATAGACAAAGCCTATAGCCGACTGATTGAGTAGTTTGACGACGTTGCTTGAATCTATAATGCCCATTGACCTGAAATTCCGAACTATCAAAGTTTTGAATAACCGTATAACTAATTAACATTACCATTGTCAGATTCTCAAGAAAAGCAATTGAGAATCGATAATGTGTAGGCATTCATGGCGTTCATGCTATTTCATGCTATTTCATGCAATCCTTAGCTACAGATACATACTTAGGGGTGTGCAACTATACGCCCCTACAACTGATTCCCTTGCTGCAAAGACTTGTGAAAATGGCAACAATTGTAATTAGGACAACAACTGACAAATCACAACTGTCAGTACCCATTACCCGCACGCCGATTAACTTTTTATCACAGTGTAACCACTAAAGTGTGAATATCTTAATCTAAATATAACTATTAATGTATCAGTAAATACAAAATATATTTTGTCATCCTGATAACAGGTAAATAAATTTTGTTTTCTGGGATTGGGATTAGGGAAGAGGTGACAGTTGAGAGGTTATAGGGAATAATCTGTACCCTATAACCTGTACTCTATTCCCTTCTTTACTCCTCTGCCTCTTAAGCAGTAGGTTTTGGCAATTTGGCGAAATTGTCTGTGTAAATTTTGACTGTTACTGGAGAATTTTGATGAGAAACGAGCGATCGCTTGGCCTCACCCAAGTAAACTGGTACAGAAGTCCCTGGTTCCGGGTGGATAATGGTACGAGCGCGAACTGTCAACTTGTCGTCTTCCCGTGTACCTGAACGACCATAAGAAAACAAATTACTAGCTGCTTGACGTAAAGTTGCTTCTAATTGTGTGGGTGTAATTTGAGTTGATGTAGCAATCACTGCTTGGGTTGACCCATTGTCATAAACTAAAGTATACCTGGCTGCTCCTGGAATCACAGTCCGACTCAAGGGAACTATTGAGAGTGCAAATAAACCACCAGTCAGCACCAGCATAAAGCCAGTCGTACCCACCAGTCGAAAGCGGATGCCCCATTTGAGAATAAAAGCCAAAACTGTTAAGGCAGCAAATACCAAGGTAGCTATACCTGACCATTGGGTGTACTGAAGAAAGTTAGCTGTTGTGAGCATAAGGTTGGTTATGGATGCGTCTTTTTTTCGTTACCGACACACCCATTTTACCGGAGAGCTTACACCATAAGGGTTATCGTAACCATCGCTTGATGCGATTGTATTAGACAGGACTTACGCAAACAATAGCCAAAACCCTGATTTGACGGTAGGGGCAATTCATGAATTGCCCCTACTGCGTGTAGTTTTGCGTAAGTCTTATTAGAAAAAGTGAGAAATATTTTAGTGATCAACAACAAGACCGTGGAGGTTTCATAGCAACCACTGATTACAAATTACGTTAGCGAGTCCGTGAGCGTCATTAAAAATTACGAATTACGAATTACGAATTACGAATTATTTAGTATTGCCGACAAATAATAGATTTATTTCCATCATCTGAAGTTGAAACATATATCCTATATTCTGCCGAACATATTTCAAATGAATTACCTGTGGTGATTTGGATGTCATCGGCAAGCTCACAAGTGTGAAATTGTCCTTTTTCATCGAAAGATATATAACTTTTTCCTCGGCAGGGAAAATTAGATATCCCCGAAAGAGAACTGGAAACTTGTACAGTCATATTTTGCTTAAGTATACAAGTTAACAGTGAACCATTGGGATAATAAATTATATTTCCTGCTTCACACTCAATTGCTGCTTTAGCAGGTGGAGTAAAAGCAAAACTTATTGTAGATAATCCTAATGAAGAAGTTAAAAATACAAAGCCTTGTAAGGATAATTTCATGAATAAATTGCGGTTTTTTATGAAGCTAAATCTTTATTTAAATTATGTTTAACTGAGGAAAATAATAAATATACAAAAGGGCATCTACAAGAGATGCCCGTCATGCAGGAAAACCCCAAAGGGTTGTCCCTACACCTTCCCAACAATCAGCAACAGTGACTAATTAGGTATTAGTCACACTCACAGTCACAGACGTGAATATAGTAATCTTATTAACTTAAAACTCTAAATGTCCCCAGTGCATACACTGAAAACTAATCATTACTTATAGTAAGTTATTATGTCTGCTCAGGCATAGCCCGTGCTAGACATCGTTTGATCCTTTAATATTTAGATGAATTAACTTTTTATCGAACATAATTCAGGAGTCAGAATGGGCTAAACGCCCTGCTAACGATAACAGAATGAATTCTGTATGACTGGCGGTGCTTCGCAGCGTTAGCGACGCAGGAGCGTCTGAATAATCGGCGTTTTTGCACCCCCACGAATTGAAAATTTGGTGATGCAACAATTCCTGCGCCAGTCTGAATCCCCGACTGATTTATTCTGACTCCTGAATTCTGAATTCTGAATTCTTCTTCAAGATGTAAATACTTACTGTTCGTCATTTACTAACTAATTTTAACGAGATGCAAGCCTTTCTTGCTCATGACAATGATGTACTACTCCACAAATGGCAGCCAAAATTAACCATGAAAGCGCATTTAAACGAAAATCGAAGAGAGTTACATCTACCATATTCAATAAAATCCAGCCAACAAAAGCTAGAAGATAACTGAAAAATATTAATCTGTCCTTTGCATTTATATATTTTGAATTTTGCAGTAATTGAATACCTGTAATCAAAATCCAAGCGAGTAAACCACAAAATAAAAAAGCACTTGGAAAACCAGTTTCAGCAGATAACATCAAAAACAAGTTATGGGGATGACCCAAAGGAATCTGCATCTTTGCTTTGTAGAGGTCACTAAAACTGCGTAATCCCCAGCCAGTCCAAGGATGTTGTTGGGCTAAAGACCAGGCAAACTCCCACTGAGTTTTTCGCATTAAAGCGACTGGTCTATCTGGATACATATCATCATTTAACCTTGCCCAAAAGAATGCAGGAACTACCCGACGAAAAACTTGAGCGACTGGTAAGGGAGCAAAAGCTGCCAAAAGCACACTAGAAACGATCGCAGCAACACCACCCACAAGAATGCGCCAACCTTGGTAAAGTGCATAAGCTAAACAGGCAAAAATTGCGATCGCCCACCCATTACGCGAGTTGGTGAAAATCAAGGCAATAAAATTTGTAATCACCGCAATGGTTAGGAAGAGAAAGGGGAGTGGGGAGTGGGGACTGGGGAGTGAGGGAGAATTATTGAATAAGTCTCTCCTTTGTCTCTTCTCTATGCCCCATGCCCAATGCCCCATGCCCCATGCCCATTGTTCTAACCACAACCCTAAAGTAAGGATGAAAACTATTGCTAGATAAGCTGCGAAGGTGTTAGCGTGCAAGAAAAGTGAAGCGATGCGACCTGGCGGATTTCCTCCTGGTCTGATTGTCCAAGCTAAGACAATCCACAAAATCTCAAATTTCAAACTCCAGCCTAAAAATAACTGTCCCAAGCCGATAATTATCACTGGCATGGAACCGATCACCAAAATCCAAGCCATTTGCCGCAATTGGGCAAATGTTTGAATCAAAACGCTATGAGCCGCGAAAAGTAAAAAGAATGGTAATAAATTAAATAAGCCGAGGAAAGCTGCTGCTTTGTCTTGGGCAAACCCAGCACTCACGATCAGCAATACACTCAAAAGGGCAAATCCCCAGTTTAAGGGACGGCGACTAATTTTGCGGGCTTGTTTCAACCAAGTTATTAATGATACAAAACCTATAGTCACAGCCCCCAACAAGGGACTCAATGGGAAGATGAATAGTGCCCATAGAGAGTAGTTCCAAGAATATTGCCAACGAGATTTGAAATAGTCAAAAACCTTGTTCAAGCTGGCTCCCAACATTCTTCACGAGTGAGGCGAATTTGAGCTAAGGTGAAAATAGTAGGGATGATTCGACCATAGTTAGTGGCGATCGCTCTCCACCCTAAATCTGCAACAAACCAAGTCCACATCATTGGCCCAATTACGGCAAACATAGTGCGGGCTGCTCCATAACGAGCTGCACTTACTGTCATACCCCGTTGCGCCATTTGCATAGCTACATAGCTTTGAAATTGTTTTGTAGCTACTTCTGAGCCTTTAATCGCAGCTTGTTTTGCTACTTCATAAGTAGCAAAATGGATGGCAAATTGACGGGCAATTTGCTTCAGTACAAGTGGCTGGAGAAGAGAAGTAACCGCGATCGCACTACCACCTTTGAAAAGTAATCCCAAGGGGTCACGTTGCAATAAAAGTGGTAGCGGTTGTTTGAGTTCTGACTTGAGCAGCTGACGCTGTACTTGTACAGTCAATTTTTGCTTTTCCTGCTCCGGCAATTTTTTCCACACCTGTCCTAACAGATGTAAAAATACTTCTGCTTCTAAATCAATAGTTGCCAGCTGATTAGAATAGGGAATTTTTAGATACTTACATACTTGAACTAAAGCTTGTCGGTAAGTTACCTGGCCTGTGCGTCCCCGTAATACAGTCATCCCATCTGCCGCCAAAAAGCGAAAGCGACCTTCTAGTGCGTCTAACCAAGCTTTGCGGTCTTGGCTTTGCACTTCGATGGGTTCGGGTGTGTGTACATAGTCTAGGGGATTGAACTTACGACTAAATAGAATTGCCGTTAAGTCTTGCAATTCCTCTTCAGTCGCTAACTCTAGCGCCGCCCTCATTTCATCCAATTTCCCATCCTCCCTTCCGTGCAGCTTTCTGTACCTTATTCTACTATTAGCTATTTTGTCCTTTGTTATTCGTCCTTGGTCATTTGATAAATAATGACTAAGGACAAATAACAAAGGACTATGGACGAATGACTGATATTGCAGTAATTGGTGCTGGAATCGCCGGTTTAGTTTGCGCCCAGCAGTTAAGTCAAGCTGGATATTCGGTGGTAGTAGTGGAAAAGTCCCGTGGCTTGGGAGGAAGACTAGCTACACGGCGTTTGCATGGAACTTGCGCTGATCATGGGGCTTGTTATCTGAAGCCAAAAGGTGAATTATTTAGACGTTTTGTGGAGATATTGCGATCGCGCCATATCCTAGAAGTTTGGACGGAGGAGGTTTACGAACTCACAGCAGGTATTCCTTTATCTGAACCGAAAAACCGCAGTCCCCGATATGTTGCGCCTGGGGGAATGAGTGCAATCGCTAAATCCCTCGCCCCAGGTTTAGAAATATTACTGAATCAGCGTGTCATCGCTATTACCCCAACTCCCGAAAATGGTTGGCGTTTGACTCTCGAATCTAGTAACGAAGGATTATCTGCAAAAGCTTTAGTTATAGCTATTCCTGCACCTCAAGCTGTAATGCTGTTAGAACCTTTAGGCGAAACTGTACTTGATGCAGTCTTCCTTGATAACTTGCGTTCTGTAGAATTTTATCCCTCAATTAGTGCGATCGCTGGATATCCTCCCACATCCGAACCCCTCCCTCAGTGGAAAGCTTTAACTTTTGTGGATGATATCGATTTAGCCTGGATTGGCTTAGACAGTAGCAAGCGTTCCAACCCTCAGCAGCCACATTTTGTAGTTCAAAGTAGCGCTGATTTTGCCCAACGTCATCTAGAATCCCAAGATTTACAACCTGTCGGACAGATCATATTGCAACAAGCAGCTGAATCTCTGTCCCTCCCTTGGCTGAATACTCCCGAATGGATGCAAGTACATCGTTGGCGTTATGCCTTTCCTAGCCATCCTTGGCATGAAGCTTTTTTGTCTGCCGGAACTTCCCTACCTTTAGTTTGTTGTGGTGATTGGTGTGGTGGCAATCTTGTAGAAGGCGCGATGCTTTCTGGATTAGCTGCGGCTGATGAAATTAATCATCAGTTGCGTCATCTACCTTTAGATAATGTGAACTTTCTAAACGTTTTTGTCTGATCCCTTCATCTGTCGCTAGACTGATTTTGCACTCTAGCGAGTCGCTATTTTTATGACTTCCTAAATCAAAGTGCAACAAATAAGTTTTTTAGATGAAACAGCAAATTTTGCAGCAAACGTAAAATGTGATGTAAATTACCAACAAAGCTTAACTTCATTAAAAACTTGTTCCTAATTCAAGTTGTTTTATTGCCGTTAATCTTGATCCCCTAGCCTTCATGCTGCGTTTTATGTAGATTTCTGCCTTTTTGGCAGAAATTTGAAATAATTAGGATTATAAATATAAAATGTCGCAAACTTACCAGATATTGGACGCTGCTTTAATAATTTATGCTGTGAAGCAGTATAAATTTTAACTAAAATATGCAGAGGAAAATGTCTAATATTCTACTAAGATAAAAGGCTAGTTTCGGTGTCTATCACATCAATTAGTTGAATCAGTTTTAAATGATTATCATGACGACATTGCCATCTAAAAAAGTTGTTTTCTCCATCAATCATTGACTGGATTAAAAAAGGAGTTTAAGAATCATGAAAACGGTAGTTAATTTAACACAACAATCAATAGTAGGAGAAATTGAAAGCGTTTTAGATACATATCCATACCATCCATATCAAGAAGCCTTTGCGATTCCAGACTTACGCCAAGAGCTAATTGCTTTCGTCCTCAATCGTATTCCCTCCTTTTACACCGCGATGTCTGATAGACAAATTCCGTTAGCGGATGCTGAAGAAGGAAGCTTGGCTTATTACAAATTGCCTCGTAAACCTTTGGAACAGCAACTACATTTACAGAATTTGATTCACCAAGGCATTTGTTTAATCGTTCAAGAAAAGTCAGATTGGATTAGCCATCATGTTTGTGAAACAGTTCAACCAGCTTGTGAACCCTCTCACTGGTTTGGTTAGTTAATAGTTCGCAGTGAATTTTGAATTTTTGAGCTAATCCCACGAAGGCTGTTGGATTAGCTCAATATTTTTTAACGAACTTTGGGGGTTTAAGTCCTAGCCTTTGAAGGGCAGCGCGAATTGAAGCCTAAGCTAAATCCCTAGACGATCGCAGACTCGCTAACACAAAACGTAATTGCGTTAGCGCGTTCGCTTTTAGCGTCTCGTAGAAAGCGTCATTGCGAATTACTTTAAGTATCCTGCTCTTGAGGTGTAAACTTTGACAATTACCAGGTTCAAAGGACATTCCCAGGATATGAGAAAAATAACTGCTCTAATGTTGGTAAGTATTACTGTGACTGTCGGGGTGGGAGCATTAACACCCAAAGTCACTAATGCCCAATTATTTTATCCACCAGTAAGCGATCGCCATTCATTAATGGTAATCGGTCAAGGGGTAGTGAGAGTGCCAGCAGATACAGCCGATATTGAACTGGTATTCAGTAGCGGAGATAGCAATAATGAGTTAGAAACGCAACCATCAGCCATACCTGAAGCCCGTCGCTTGTCCTCACGGACTCTACTCTTAAATTACAAAACAGCAGCAGAATCTTTACCAAACACAAAATCGCTAACTAAAGCAACTCTCCAGCCTGTAGTTAATAGTCTAGTTGCCAAAGGAATTAGGGCTGATAAAATTCAAGTGCAGATTAACCCTAATTCCAGTGAAAATAACGCCAAAATATTGGTGAGACTGGAAAAACCAACACGCGATCGCGTCCAGGAAATTGTTGCTACAGCAAACAAGGCAACGAGCGAAGTTGAAAATCTTTCCGTCAAGAGCGTGGGCGTTGAGTACGCAGTCAATGACTGTCAAGCTTTGCAGAGTTCAGTTTATCAATCAGCGATGAAAGATGCTCAAAGCCGCGCTCAAGCTTTAGCAGGTGCTATGAATGTTAAACTTGATATTCCTTCTGTAGCCGAGCCATTTTACACATTATTATATCCCTCGTGTAGTTCTAAATCTGGAGTTCCTTTACCGTCTTTTGCTAGTTTTTTATTATCACCAGCTTATGATCCAGATGCGCCAGCAGAAGTAGAGATGAAAAAGGATATTTTTGTGACATATACAACGAAATAAGCATTTATATTAAGTGTGTCGCACTTTTATTTCGTCAAAATTAGGAGTGCGATCGCTTAACTATTTTCTTCTGAGCCGAATCAATAAGGATAGGTGCGATCGCGCTTCTTCTAAACTTCATATTTTTCTCTTTATATAACCCAAAATATACTTAGATAAAATTCTAGTTTTTCTAACTGTATATTTAAATATTTTGCTCTAACTTTATCGTAAATTTTTACGGCTTTTACTACTGACAAATAAATTGTTATCCTCATAATCTGTATCTAAAGGATTACAAATAATGTAGTCCAATAGAAGAGGTAAATCATGGCTAAAGGGGATCATATATACGTCAGTCTTTGGATTAATGGCAATCCTTTTACTCATCATGGAATTGATTGTGGAGATGGGACTGTCATTCATTATGATGGGCAAAGAATTTGTCTACTTTCTAAGACTGCGTTTGCCGAAGGAAAGACAATTCATATAAAAGAGTATGGAAAGTGTGATGCAGATGAAATTGTGGTTCAAAGGGCAAAAACCAGATTAGGTGAGGACAAATACTGGGCCACTTCTAACAACTGTGAGCATTTTGCCTATTATTGCAAAACAGGTAAGCATAAAAGTGAGCAAGTCAATAGGGTTGTAGCCGCTGGTGGAGGTGCAGTGGCTGGGGGTGCTGTTAGTTTTGGCACAAAGGTTGCAATTAAAGCAGCAGTGGAAACTGCAAAGAACTCTATAAACCCGATATCAAAAGTTTTAATAAATGTAGGAATTAAACAAGCTCCTACGGTTGCTGGTCGTGTTGCTGGTGGTATTGCGGGTGTAGGAGGTTTAGCAAGTGGTGTAGCGACTGATTTGGTAGTCGGTAAAGTTCTAGAAGATGATGAAAACTTATCTGAACATGAACGTGAAGCTAGGAAAAATGGTAGAGATGCAGGAAAAATAGGATCAATAGCTGGAGGACTGGCCGGAGGAGCTGCTGCTTTTATTGTAGGAGGAGGTGCTGCTATTGCTGTTGGCGTTGCTGCTCCTGCTGTATTAGGAATAGGGGCTGCTTTAGGAGCCTATCACTTCGGGAAAGAAAACAAAAAATAGTAAGGTAATTCAAGGTGCGTTAGATTATGTTGACGCACCCTATAGTTTTAATATGCACGTTAATAAATGAATTATACAAATCACTAATAATACTCAACTACAGCAGCAATAGCAGCAGCAATTTCCTCCATAATTTCACTCGAGCATCCTCCAATTTTACGGATAAATCTTTGTATATCCATACCGCGAAGTTGCAAAATATCTACAGCAGAAGTTTTTGTTAGACTATTTGCAATATCTGGTTCAATTTTAACGTGCCAAATATTGCCAGCATAATATTCTTTCCAGTCTGTGATTGGTGCAATCAACTTAATAGGTAGCTTGCCAACACCATCAGAACTTACTACTATAGCAGGACGGACTTTTTTAATTTCTGCTCCCACTGTCGGATCGAAATTAGCAAGCCAAATATCACCCCGTTTAGGAGATGTATATTTAATAATCAATCAAGTCTCCTGTCTGTAACTCCTGCCATTCTCTATCTTGCTCGTAATGTAATAACATTAACTCAGCCTGTGCTGCTAATATGCATCGCCGTTCTTCTAATGACAATTTCATAAACTCTCGACGGCTGATACTCTTAGCTTGTACAAGTGTTTCCGAAGCTTGTAGCTGTGGGTTTTCTCGCTGAGGAGTAGAATTTGAGATTTCCATACTTTCTCAGTAATTTTTATAAAAATTCCTAATTTATATTTATTTTACTGCACACCTATATAGGACTCATATTTGATTTTTTAAAAAAACTCAGTACACCTTTATTCCTTCTTCCCAGTCCCCAGTCCCCAATCCCCAGTTCCTTACCTCTACGAGTGATTCAGAAATCAAATCGGATTACTATAATATGCGTGTTCATAATCAAAATCAAATATTCACTTGAATTTAGACTAGATTTCTGATTTGAAACTCCAGTAATGAAAAAACTCCAGAAATGTTTGTGACAAATCTGGAGTCAGGAAAGATACGCATTTACCTATACCAAATTTTCACCCTGAGAAAATCTTACGTCATCAGGGTATACACTCAAATGCAGATAAAAGTGTTTGAAGATTCTCGTTTACCTCTGTACAGGACAAAAAATAGCCCCAGATTAACTGAGGCTGTTTTGCGAGAGTTGTTTGGCAGGAAGGGTACATCAATAAGTGATGCCCGTGTTAAATATAGATAATTCAGTATGCATCCTTATTCAGCCATGTTTTACCATATCAGGATGATTGGGAAAATTTTCATGGATTTTATTCCAAAAAGAAACTCCAGATGCCCTTAAGGCATTCTGGAGCAGTAACAGGTTTCTAACATCAATTAATTTTTACCTATGCGATCGCCCAATGTCGTTAGGGTATATACTCAAATGTGTTTTATGTCTACTCATCCGCAAATCGAACAACAAGTTACCTTTTTTTCTACCTCTAACCTGAATATATCTACAGAATTCTACGAACAAAAACTGGGCTTGGAGTTATGGCTTGACCAAGGAACCTGTCGAATTTATACTATTAGTGGCTCTGGATACTTAGGATTGTGTCAAGCAAGCGAAATATTGACTCCTCCAGCCGACAAGCAATCAAGTGTCATTTTTACCGTGGTAACACAGCAGGTAGATGAGTGGTTTGAATATCTCAAAGAACGTGGCATCGAATTTGAAAAACCACCTACACTAAACGAAAAGTACAACATTTATCACTGTTTTTTCCGTGATCCTGATGGTTATTTGATTGAAATTCAACGTTTCGAGACTAACGACAAAAAAAGACATAACTAAATAAGTTATGTCTAGATGTTTAATTTACAGGGCAGGGTTTATATAGGTTAGAAATTTTTGATTTACTAAGATACACAATGATATATGACCATCATCGATAAGTATGCACCTTTTCTTCTATAGATTTATCAAGGTGGAATGCGAGATTTATGCAGCCACGGCGAAATCTGTACATTTCTTTACAATTGCTGTCTAGGCGTCGCTTTTGACTTTTATATAATGTCTGACTAATTGCTATATAGTTCAATCAATATTTTATTAAGGTAACTAAATGATAGCCGAAAAAATTAAGTGGGTAAGTACAGCATTACAACCTAAAGGTTCAGTAATGAAAGCAGTTTTTAAACATATTTTATGGTGTGGATCTTTCGGATTTTTAATTTCTCTGCTTTACTATTTTAAAAAACCTGTATCCCAGCCTATTTTAGGAAGTGTTATTCCTAGTATTGTTTTAGGTTTGTTACTTGTATTTCGTACAAATACGGCTTATGAGCGATTTTGGGAAGGGAGAAAATGCTGGGGTTCTATAGTAAATAACGTCCGAAATCTAGCTCGGCAAATTTGGGTATCAGTTGATGAAATATCACTAGAAGATAAAGACAATAAAATTACGGCATTAAAGTTATTGGCAGCTTTTGCCGTAACAACTAAATTACATTTGCGAGGAGAAGCTGTCAATAAAGAGTTAGAAGACTTAATGCCATCTACTAAGTATATAAAACTGAAAATTATGAATAATCCCCCTATAGAGGTTGCTTTTTGGATAGGAGATTATTTGCAGGAACAGTATAATCGTAATTGCATTAATAGCTACCAGCTAACATCTATGCAAGAATTGTTGAATAATCTTGTAGATAACTTAGGTGCTTGCGAACGTATTTTAAAAACGCCTATGCCGCTTGCTTATGCTTTTCATTTGAAGCAATTGCTAATACTATATTGCTTTTTGCTACCATTTCAAATAGTAGAAGAACTCGGTTGGTGGACAGGTTTAATTTCTGCTTTGGTTGGATTTACTGTGTTTGGCATTGAAGCCATCGGTTTGGAGATAGAAAACCCCTTTGGTTATGACGCCAACGATTTACCATTAGATGCAATTTGCGAGACAATGAAACGCAATATTGACGATTTAATTACTTTGACGCCCAATGTGCGATCGCGTACAGAAAATATATGATTAAAGTAGACATTGCAAATTAATATAATATTGACAATACTTCTTGAATAAACTGGTCATATAGTATTGAGTCTTCGCTCAATACTTCTGTCAAGTTAAAATATGTGGATACTATTGGATCATTCTGAATACGGGTGTGTACTTCAGTAGTGATACAACTGGCAATTAAAATAGATTTAACCTTTGGGTTCCTCCGAAAAACTTCTTCAAAGGATTTTTTAGCAGCACCGTAACGTTCTAGTGCTCCCGCAGGATCAGTTCCTCCTTTTATCTCAATTACACCGACTGTTTTACCCTGATTATTTAAAAGTGAAATATCTGTCTCACTAGAAAAAAGTATAGAGGTTTGATTAGCCAACATTACACCGCGATAGTCCTCAATATTTCCTAGTTGTTCTTCAAGTCTGGCAGGATTATATACTTCAACTCTTGTACCCTGACGAGGAATAAAAGCAGCAAGAAGATTGCGTTCCTTAACCTCTTTGATAAGAAGTCGCTGTACAACTTTTTCTGCTTCTTCCCCAATAGCATTACGCCAAGAACCGTCTATTTGTGTCCCTGTTGAGGCTAGTAGTAGTCCATATAGTTCTTCCTCAGTCAAACTTTCTATAGAACTATCAATTATCAGCGATATATGTTCATTAAAAAGTCGAGAAAGAGCTAAGACTTTATCTTCTCCTAGAAAATATTTATTTTCTTGATCAAGTTCAATTCTCTTTACATCAATTGCTGCTAAATACTTAACGGCTTTCTGAGAAAGCGCCGCAATATTACGATAATAAGCTAACAATGAAGAGTGTTCTCGAATTAACCTAGGATGGCAAAATACCTGAATTAGCTGCAAATTAGGATGTTCATTGATGTAGGTAAATGCTTCTTCTCCAATACCCCATTCTGCCCAATTTGCCCAACTATATAAATGATTAACTGGTAACAAGGCATTAATTTTATTTGGCAAAGAGAGCGTTTTATATTCTTTAAGCTTGCGATAAAAGAAGGTTGAACGCAAGCGATAGTTTATACGATGCGCCTCAGTTAAGAGATTTGTTTCATCTAATGGCACAGTACTCACTTTTCCCAAATATAAACACATTTACGTAGTTCTGTGCGCCCATGATTTCCCATTTGCTGGCTACTATTTCCTTTACCTCTTCCTAATGTCCAAATATATCGCGTTTTCAGTCCAAAAGACTCTGCTATATCTGATAAAATTAGGTCTACAGGAACTTCTTCTCCAGCATACCTGACGTTATCATTTACCATTGCGACTATACCACCAGATTTAAGAATACGAGCTAATTCATAAATTACAAAGCACATTTCGTAAAAGTAGTTACCTACCATTCTGACAATATTATCATTATTTAATTTACCTTGTTTTTTGTAATTTTCTAGTACTATTAGTACTTCTTGTAAAGCAGCCTGGTTTTTAAAGGTAGAATCTATTTTTAAGAAATCCTGATGTCTATTTCTAATAGTATAAAATTGTTCTAAGTAATTACATTTGCCACGGTTTTCTACAGTGCATGATAGCATTTGCTGACGTAAAGACTTTACTTTTTCTTCACTACATCCCAAAAATGCAAGTTCAAGAGCATACGTGCGAGTGTAATCATATCTATTAACATAGGGTGGAGACGTAATGACAAAATCAACACTATTCTCTTGGATAGTTGGAAGAATTTCTAAACAAGAACCTTCATAAAGTTTAGGTTTTGTCTTTTCGACAATACTAGATTTAGTCGTTGCCAATTCTAACAGTAAATTCTCACTAAATAAATTTAGTTGGACAAGACTACTATTTAAATCTGATATAATTTGCTTTAGTTTTCGATTAATTGCATCTTCAAAAGATAAAATTTCTCCTTTATTAAATTTACCATTTCCCTTTGAGCGACCTGAACGATTATCCCAGCGCAGATATTGTCCATCTTTTCTAGTGTAGCTAATATCCTCCAAAATACAAAATGCAGCATATATAAATATAGTATTTATATCTTTATTTGGAATAATATTTTTACAATAAGATATGTAAGCAATTAGTTGTTCTTCATTTATCGAAGAAAATGCTCCACGGGTTATTGCTAAATGATTAAATACGGAAAATTGATCGTAATAGTCCTGAAAATTGATTTGTTTGAACTTTGTAATTTCTAAATTTAATAATTCTACATCTATTTTCTGAGCGATAATTCGAGCTTGTGTAGCAAAAAGCCCAACAGGTAAAAGTTCAATTCCCGTAGTTTGCCACCCCAATGCACTTGCAGCAAACAGAGATGAGCCAACTCCTGAAAATGGATCTATCAGTACACCTGGTTTTGGCTTAAATGTTTGAAGAAGATAGGTAACTAGACGTTCTGAAAATCCTTCTCTATACTTGAACCAAGAAGAAAATGGAGTTTGTTTATTACCCTGATAACTAACTAAGGTTCTATCTAAATAAGAATTATGAATAATCTTTAATTTAAATTTTTCGTAAAGCTCATTTCTTTGATTTGAAGAGGATATAAGTTGCATCAAATTACTTAGGTATTAAACTTTTGTTGATAAATATATTAATACTTGTTAGCTGTTTTATAGTTTTTATTTATCCTCAATAAATATAATTATTATTTCTCAGTTCATCATTCTATTAACTTTTTTATAGACTCCGAATCGCAATTTCTAATCCTTCGCATACACCACGAAGAAAATCTAAATCCAAAGTAGCGATCGCATCACTAGCTTTGTGATAATGTGGATTCCGCAAGAATGCCGTATCTGTCACCATCATTGCCGGATAACCCAAATCCCAGAAAGGTGCATGATCACTAAGTCTGGTTTGGGGAACTATTAAACCTCGATTCGGCACGGGTAGCCATTGACTCGGTACGCCAGCTTTGCGAATATTACGGCTCATACCAATTAAGTCAGGCAATGTCCGCAAATTCCCAATTAAAGCAATAAAATCGCCTCTGTCTGGGTAGAAGCGTTCCAGAGGAGGGGGGTAACTTTGGGAGCCAGGTGTAGAATCCTTATAACCCAGCATTTCTAAGGAAATCATCAAGCGTAGCTGTTGCTTTTGTTGATGCAACAAGGCTGCGTAGTCAGTGCTACCCAGTAAGCCATATTCTTCCATATCGAAAGCAACCAGCCTTAAGGGATATCTGACAGGTTGAGCAGCAAACTTTCTAGCTAACTCCAGCAACACCGCCACACCTGTAGCATTATCATCCGCCGCTGGTGTTCCCGGAACGCCATCATAGTGAGCGCCAATTAAAATTGGTAACAAATCCTTTTTTTGCCCTCTAGTTTGGGAGGGTAAATTTAATATCAAGTTATTACAAGCTTTACCTCTGACTTCAAAGGTGTGGATTTCCACACTCCCCCATTGGGAAAATTGCTGGCGGATGTATTCTTGGACAAAAAAATGCCCAGCCGTTGCCATGTAAGGATCGCGTTCTCGCGCGATCGCACTCAAGGAATTTTCTAATCGCTCTGTTAAATTCAAATCTTTTAACTAGTGGCAATATTAGAGTTTTTAGGCACTCAAAAGAGCAGAGCAAGCATTAATAAGGTGCATTTACCCAACTTGCAGATACCGTAAACAGAAGTAGGCGGATAACAAGAATTGAGGCTGCTTGGGCACACCAACCATCTCAATGCTATCCTAGTCTTGCAACTATCTCCTCTAGCTGCACTTCTTAGCTCACTGCCTTAATGATAACTATCATACCATTGAGGTGTTTCATCCTGTAGCACAAAGCTAAAGGTAGTTCCGCCCAATCATAATAAATGTATAAGACACTTTAGGAGAAGAGTAACGCATGGGCAAGGTAGTCGGCATCGACTTGGGTACAACCAACTCAGTAGTCGCCGTTATGGAGGGTGGCAAGCCGGTGGTGATTGCCAATGCAGAAGGAATGCGAACAACCCCCTCCGTAGTTGGCTTCAGCAAAGATGGTGAAAGAGTTGTTGGGCAAATGGCACGGCGACAAACCGTCCTCAATCCACAAAACACCTTTTTCGCAGTTAAACGTTTCATTGGGCGGAAGTATGGCGAACTTAATCCAGATTCTAAGCGTGTACCCTACACCATCCGCAAAGACGAAGTAGGTAATATTAAAATTGCCTGTCCCCGCCTCAAGAAAGATTTCGCCCCAGAAGAAATTTCGGCAATGGTGCTGAAGAAATTGGCAGACGATGCTAGCCGCTATTTGGGTGAACCCGTGACTGGGGCAGTAATTACAGTACCCGCCTATTTTAACGATTCTCAACGGCAAGCAACCCGTGATGCTGGCAGAATTGCTGGCTTAGAGGTGTTGCGAATTCTTAATGAACCGACTGCTGCATCTTTGGCTTATGGATTAGATCGGGGTGACACGGAAACCATTTTAGTCTTTGACTTGGGTGGTGGAACCTTTGACGTGTCAATTTTAGAAGTAGGCGATGGGATATTTGAAGTCAAGGCTACCAGTGGAGATACGCAACTAGGTGGTAACGACTTTGACAAAATAATAGTCGATTGGCTAGCAGAGCAATTTCTGGAAACAGAAGAGGTAGACTTAAGACGCGATCGCCAAGCTTTACAACGTTTGATGGAAGCTGCGGAAAAAGCCAAAATTGAGCTTTCTGCTGTTAGCGTCACCGATATTAACTTACCCTTTATTACTGCCACTGAAGATGGCCCCAAACATCTGGAAACTCGTCTAACGCGTTCCCAGTTTGAAGGTTTATGTGGTGATTTGGTGGGGCGCTTACGGATACCAGTGAAACGGGCGCTCAAAGATGCCGGACTCTCGCCTAGAGACATTGAAGAAGTTGTTTTAGTTGGCGGTTCTACACGAATGCCAATGGTGAAGCAGCTAGTGCGGGACTTGATTGGTACGGAACCCAACGAAAACGTTAACCCCGATGAAGTCGTGGGAGTGGGTGCAGCAATTCAAGCAGGAATTCTCGCCGGCGAACTCAAAGATGTGCTGCTTTTAGATGTCACACCCCTTTCTATGGGACTGGAAACCATCGGCGGCGTAATGAAAAAACTTATTCCCCGCAACACCACCATCCCAGTCCGGCGCTCTGACATTTTTTCTACGTCTGAAAATAACCAAAACACTGTGGAAATTCACGTAGTCCAAGGCGAACGGGAAATGGCAGCAAACAATAAGTCTTTAGGACGTTTCAAGCTGTATGGTATCCCGCCAGCGCCACGAGGAATTCCCCAAGTTCAGGTGTCATTTGATATTGATGCTAACGGTATTTTACAGGTAACAGCCTTAGATAGAACCACTGGGCGAGAACAGAGTATCACCATTCAAGGCGCTTCCACCTTGAATGAGTCGGAAGTGAATCGGATGATTCAAGATGCTCAAAAATACGCTGATGTCGATCGCGAACGCAAAGAAAGAGTAGAAAAACGGACTCGTTCTGAAGCCTTGATTTTCCAAGCAGAACGGCAACTTAGAGAAGTAGCTTTAGAATTTGGTATGCAATTTGCCCGCAGCCGCCGCCAAAGAATTGATAATATTTGTCGAGACTTAAAAGAGAGTCTTAAGGAAAATAGCGATCGCGGTATTGATCAAGCCTACGCCGATTTACAAGATGCTCTCTATGAGCTAAATCGGGAAGTCCGCCAGACTTATGCTGAAGATGAAGATGACGACTTGTTTGGTACCATCCGTGACATCTTTACTGGCGGTGATAAGGAACGAGAACGCGAATTTCCCAGAGATACATATCGGGAACGCGACTCATACAGTCAGGACTATGGCAGAGATTACGGCAAAGATTACGGCAAAGATTACGGCAGAGACTATAACCGAGACAGTCGTTCTCCCTCTTATGAAAGCCGTCCTCCACGCAGCAAATCCCGTCCTAGCTACCAAGATAACTGGGATGATGAAGAAGACAGTGATTGGTTGTAATTAGAAGGCAGGAGGCAGAAGGCAGGAGGCAGGAGGTAAAAGCTGCTCAGGAAAATGATTTCACTGGCTAGCATTTTATGTTTAATTATGTCTACCTAATTAGTACTTCTGATAAGAGTTAAGAGTAGAAGTTAAAAATTAAATCTTTCAACTCCTAACTCTTAACTCCTAACTCATGATTAATCCAAAATCTAAAATCTAAAATCTAAAATTTAAATAACTGAACTATGCAAAATTTGCCGAACTTTCGCGATTACTACGAGATTTTAGGAGTGTCTAAAGATGCCTCTGGCGAGGAAATTAAAAAGGTTTATCGGCGGTTAGCAAGGCAATATCACCCCGATCTAAATCCGGGTAACAAAGAATCTGAGGAAAAATTTAAGGATATTGGCGAGGCTTATGAAGTCCTTTCGGACTCAGCCAAGCGATCGCAGTACGACCAGTTTAGCCGCTACTGGAAGCAAAAAGGCTTTGCGGGCAATAAACAGACGCCAAAGGCTAAAACTTGGCAGAGTAACGCTAGCGATCGCAATGGCAATCAGGACGTAGATCCCAGCCAATTCTCCGATTTTGAAAGCTTTATTAATCAAGTTATCGGCGTCAAAAATAAGAGTGGGGCCAGTAATTCTAGTAATGGTAACAATAGCGATCCCTTTCGTTCCCCCAGAACAAAAGTTGCCTATACCGTTAATACCCCCCCACCTCGCACAACCCGCCGGGATATAGAAGCCAGATTAACACTCCCATTAGAAAAAGCTTATCAAGGTGGTAATGAACGCATTCGCTTAGAAGATGGGCGATCGCTAGAGGTTAATATGCCTCCAGGTATGGTATCAGGTCAAACCATTCGTTTGCGGAATCAAGGCGTTGGTGGTGGCGATCTCTATTTAAAAATTACCGTTGAGCCTCATCCGTTATTTAAACTAGAAGGTGCAAATATCCTCTGCCAAGTACCAGTTACTCCCAGCGAGGCAGTTTTAGGAGGACAGGTAGAAGCACCTACTCTTGATGGCCCTGTAAAAATGACTACCCCTCCCGGAGTTAGGTCTGGTCAAAAATTTCGACTAGGTAATAAAGGCTATCCCAGTGATGATGGTAAACGTGGGGATCAATTAGTAGAAATTCAAATAGTTACACCGAAAAATATTAGTCAAGAAGAACGGGAACTTTACGAAAAGTTACGGCAAATTGAAACCTTTAAACCCCGTGCTGATTTAATCCGTTAGGGATAATACAGTAGAATTCAGAATTCAGAATTCAGGAGTCAGAATTCTGAATTAAAACAGGCTCTATACCTAGTTTTTAGACTTAGTTTCTGTACTTTACTAACTTGAAATCATCTGTATATAAAGCCATTGACCAAAATAATGACTAATTCGTAATTATTTTGGACTTCAGTCTTCATCTTGAAAAATAGTTTCTATATCTTGTGAGCCATGCAAGATACGTACAATTTATATACCTTCGTCTATTGGACGATAAAAAATTAAATAATTTTTCACTGGGAAACTTCGCAAAAAAGGAGCCAACTCACCTCGTAGTCTGCCCATTTGGGGAAATTTAGCCAGTTTCGGAAAATTTTCTCGCAGAGTATCAAAAAGTGTGTCAGCAGCTTTTAAGTTATTTGGCGCGAGATATTCCCATATATCCTCAATATCTCGCGCTGCTTGAGTAGAAATCCGAAATCGATTCATAGAGAATCGCTATCAGCAGAATTTTGCTGTACTCGCCCTTTAATATTGGCAAAAAAAGCTGAAATTGACTCCTCATTATATTCAGTATAATGACCGCTTTCAAGTTGCTTAATACCAATGTCAATCTGACTGCGTAACGCTTCTAGCTTAAATTTTTGCAGTTCTTCTTCAAGGCGCTGAAGTTGATCTATCATCTGTTGAAACGCTTGTGCTTCATGTACCACAACCTCAGCTTTACCATTCACAGTTAGTACAAGCGGGGACTTTGTAGCCTTGATCCGTTCTACGTAATCCTTGGCATTGCGCTTGAAGTCGGTAAGAGTTTGAATATTTTCGAGATTAATTTTGATGTGCATCGCATCTAATTAAATGCTTTATAAAATATTTTATCAGATGCTAGACCTGTTGTGTCTTCTTCTGTCTTCTTCTGTCTTCTCGAATTCACAAAGGATTTAAAATATAAAAAATATCTTTGAGCAAAGTGACTCAAACAGCCGTGAATCACAACGGGGCAATGCCACAAAGCAGTGAACCAACTTATTACTCCCTGCTAGGACTGCATCCCTGGGCATCGGTAATCGATATTCGTCGCGCTTATCGGCAACTGAGCAAACTCTATCATCCTGATACTACAGACTTGCCGACTGCGATCGCCACTCTCAAATTCCAGCAAATCAACGAAGCCTACGCCACCCTTAGCCATCCAGAACGTCGGTTAAGCTATGATCTAAAAATTGGCTATTCCCGCTTTGGAGTGATTCAACCACCCCCTGATTTGAATCATCCCGTCTCACGTTCCTATGATTTTTCAAAATCAGCATACCTTGATGCGAGCGATCGCCCCTTATCATCTGGCGAAATCTTTGCCTTATTTATGCTGGTGTTAACATTTGTAGGTTGTCTATTATTAGCAGTTGCCATTGCCTTAACTCGTGGTGAGGCTGCTATCCATTCCCATTTGCTACAACCATCTGCGTTTGTACAACAGCAGATTACTTATATGTCGCAACTAACTACTCATCTGAAATAATTAAAAATTAAAAAATTCCCTAATCCAAAATCCAAAATCCAAAATCTAAAATTCCTATGCCTCTTCTTCCCTCCGATACTCCCCTATATAATCATCCCCTGCCACAAATTGAGCAGTGGCTAAAAGACCAAGGCTGTCAACAAGATGACACACAGAGACATTGCTGGCACGTGCAGCGGCCTAGCTGGAAAGCTGAACTATGGCTCGACGTTGAGCAAATCGTAGTGCGATATGTCCAATCTGGGGAAAATGGGCAAGATATCCAACGTTCATTCAAGTATTCTCTGAGTCGGGATGATGTAGAACAAGCGGTGTTTTCTGGGCCATAAGGAATTGCTAAGTACGATCCTTTCCAATTAACTTTGTAAGAAGAATTCAGAACTCAGGAGTCAGAATGGGCTAAACCTTAGCTATCCGCTAACAGTATGAATTGTGTACGAGTGGGTGATAGCTTGCGGAGTGTGAGTCCACCTTAGCGAGTATTTTCGAGTCGCGTCTGAATATTGGTTAAAAGCAAGTGGAATGGTGGGCGAAAAAAATTAAAATATTCTCACCTTAAAACTCTATTCCTTTATGGTTAGACTAATTCTGAATTCTGAATTCTGACTTCCGACTTCTGATTTATTTGCATCGAGCTATTTAGATCGCATAGTGATTGCACCCTGAAACCACTCAACAACACCATCTGCCAAGACTCGCGCTAATTTTTTTTGTTCATCGGCGTTGGCTATCCATTCAAATTCTTCGGGGTTGGTCATAAAACCCAGTTCCATTACCACTGATGGTGCTGTAGAGGGACGAGTTAGCGCCAAGTTATTCCAAAATACCCCCATTGATGAACGTCCTAGCTGGTTAACTAGATAATTGTGGAGAAAAACGGCTAGGCTATGGGCTTGGGAATGATACCAAAAGGTTCTAATGCCCTTGATATTCTCTGCATCTCCGTCATCGGGTACTGCTGTGTAATGTATAGTGAGAGCGATCGCTGGTTGTTGTTGCTCGATCATGTCCTGGCGAGTAGACAAAGCTATTTCTCTGTCATCTTCTCGCGTCATCACTACTAACGCGCCTCTTAAGACCAGTTCATCACGCAGCAACTTAGATACTGTCAAGCTGACATCTTTAGCTAAATATCCTGTTGGCCCAGCCGCGCCAGTTTCTTGCCCTCCATGTCCTGGGTTAACTAAAATCTTGATACCAGATAAGGGTTGTAATTGTACCTGTGCAAAAGCTGGTGAAGAAATAAATATGGAACTGATCGCTAAACCTAAAATTGGTTTCACTGATATAGACTCCTATTTGACATCCTCCCCAGCCTCAAGGCGTGGGGATTCCAAAAATCACTTCTTGGATCTTTCTGCTTCATAGCAACTGCCATCAGACAAAAACGCCCATCCAAAGCGATCGCTTACAATTAAAGTTACTCCTACTTTGACAAAAACCCATGCAAATCGTTCTGCCACCTGAAGTAGAAGCCCTAGTTCAACGCCAAATCACTACCGGTAAGTATCAGAACGCGATCGCAGTTATTCTTGCAGGCGTAAAACTCCTGGAACAGCAAGAAGATATCTATCAAGGACGACTACAAGACTTGCAACAAGAAGCGCGTATTGGGTGGGAAGCGTCCGAGCGGGGCGAAGTTGTTGATGGTTCGGCTGCAATGGATCAAATTCGTGCCAATGTGCGCTCGCGCTATGGTGTTTCAGACAAAGCATGACCTCACAATTTCGCCTTACCAAACCTGCAATTCAAGACATTGAGCAGATAGCAGATTACATTGCTAGACAATCTGGCTTGGCTCAGTCTGAGGGTTTTCTGAGTAAGCTGAACGCGAAATTTGCCAAAATTGCTCAGTTCCCTGGTCTAGGACGACAGCGTGATGAAATTTTACTTGGTATCCGTAGCCTCTCAATAGACAATTACCTCATACTCTATATGCCCATAGGGCAAGATGTGGAGATTTTTCGTGTTGTTAGTGGCTATCGAGATATAAAAGCCCTATTTCACGACTCTGATTCTTGATTTACACTTTCCCAAACCGCCGCTCCCGTTGCTGGTAGGCACATAAAGCGCGATGAAACTCAGCCCGATCAAAATCTGGCCAGAGAGCATCGGTAATATAAATTTCTCCATAGGCCATTTGCCAGAGAAGAAAATTTGAGAGGCGCATTTCTCCACTGGTACGAATTAACAAATCTGGGTCACTAATTCCTGCTGTGTACAAGTGGCTTTCAAACACCTGTTCATTAATTTCATTGGGTTGTAGCAGACCTTGCTGGACTTGTTTTGCGATCGCCTGACAAGCTTGTAAAATTTCCTGCCGTCCACCATAATTAGTTGCTACCGAAAACCGGATACCGCGATTATCCTTAGTTTCTTCCATTGAACGGGAAATTTCTTGTTGGAGCGATCGCGGCAAGTCTTGCAAATTTCCGACAAACTTAATTTGAACATTCTCTTCGACCATTTCCCGCAATTCTTGCCGCAAAACTCTTTGAAAAAGAGTCATCAAAAAATCCACTTCTTCCTGCGGTCTTTTCCAGTTCTCCGTTGAAAAAGCATAAGCTGTTAGCGCCTGAATTCCCCAATCCTGACAACAGCGAAGTAAATCTTTAAGAGCATCTACTCCTCGCTTATGACCCATAATCCGGGGTAGACCCTGACGTTTAGCCCATCGACCATTGCCATCCATAATCACCGCAACGTGCTGCGGCAATAGTTCTCGTTTTAAGTCAGTAGGCAAATCTTGCAGTTTAGTTTGTTGTGCTGTCATTTTTTATCTCGAGAAGCGGTCGATGGTAATCCGAGTAAACGTGAGACGAGTGCTAGTGTCTTCCCACCTGTCCGACGAACAAAACTCAACAGACCAGGAGCAACTGCTTCCCGATCGACGTTTGGGGACAAAAGAGCCTCTAATGACTCTTTCAGCTTTCTAATCGTCAGCGGTCTATTTAGGGTTCCCCGTTCCGCTAAGGAAATAGAACCCGTTTCTTCAGATACAACGACACAAATGCAATTTTCGACCCGCTCAGTAATTCCCATTGCCGCCCGATGGCGTGTTCCCAACTGGCGCGAGGCTGTGCGTCCCGAAAGTGGTAAAATTATACCCGATGACACTATCCGTGATCCACGAATCAGTGTCGCCCCATCGTGTAACAAAGTTTTCGGCTGGAAAATTGTCTGGATCAGTTCTTTAGAAACTTCCGCATTTAGCTTTACTCCTGGCACAGAAAAGTCTCGCTCATCAATTGGCCCTGTGGTTTCCACAATTAGTAAAGCTCCAATGCGGTTTTTTGACAATTCTTTAACAGCCTCAACAATTTCATCAATTACACTATCAGATTTAGGGATTGCCAGCCGATCGGGTTGAAATAGCTGGCGGAATTCGCCACGCCCCAATTGCTCCAAAAACCGCCGAAACTCTGACTGTAGAGCAACAGCCATCGCCACAGCACAACCAATTACCAATTTTTCTAATACAAAACTTAGCAGAGGTAGTCCTAATCTGCCACTTAGTGCCGAGGCTAGCATTAAGATAATGAATCCCCGCACCATCCACAGTGTCCGGCGCTCACTAATGATAACTAGTATCATGTAAGTCAGCGCCAACACCAACACAATATCCAGAGTCCCAAGTAGCAAGGACTGTGACCATCCTAGGTTTGTCAGCCATTGCTTCCACCAATCTCTCATGACATCTGGATTACACTTTTGCCTCTAATTTACGGTTGGTCATTAGTCATTTGTCGTCCTTTGTCATTTGCAAATGACTAATGACCAATGACTAATGACAAATGACTATTTCTTTAATCTTTCTGGTAGGCGATCTTGTCGAATTAAGTCTTGATAAGTTTCACGTTGCAAAATTAAATTTGCTTCGCCATTCGCCACAACAACAGCTGCCGATCGGGGCAAGCGATTGTAGTTAGATGCCATACTGTAATTGTACGCACCAGTTCCCATAACTACGAGAATATCCCCTGGTTCAGTCTTTGGGAGTAGAGCGTTATGAATCAGAATATCTCCTGATTCACAATGTTTGCCAGCAATTGTGACTGTTTCGGTTAAGGGAGAAGACATTTTATTAGCAACGACTGCCCGATAAACTGATTGGTAAGTAATCGGGCGAGGATTATCAGACATTCCTCCGTCGATCGCTACGTAGGTACGAATTTCTGGGATAACTTTGGATGAACCAATAGTATAGGCAGTGACGCAAGCTGTGGCAATCAGCGATCGCCCCGGTTCACACAGTAATTTTGGCAAAGGTAAATTTTCGGCTGCACAAGCTTCTTGAATTACCTCACAAATCGGCTTCACCCACTCTTCAATGCTGGGGGGATCGTCTGATTCTATATACTTAATCCCTAAACCACCACCGACATTTAATTCTGTAAAATTTAACCCATACTTGGCCGCATCACGTAACCACTGTACCATCAGAGCCGCTAAATCTCGATGCGGTTGGCGCTCAAAAATTTGGGAACCGATATGAGCATGTAACCCCACGCAGTTAAGGAAAGACTGTTTACTGACAAAAGTAAATAATTCCTCTAACTCATTCGGATCAAAGCCAAATTTACTATCTAGTTGCCCAGTGCGAATATATTCATGTGTGTGACATTCAATACCCGGAGTCAAGCGCAACAAGAAACGAGGCTGTACGGAGGGTGAATTTGCTGTCTCAACAATTTCTACCAAAGTGCGTAACTCGTGCCAGTTATCCACCACAATAGTGCAACCTACTTCTGTGGCAAAAATCAGTTCTTCACGAGATTTATTGTTGCTATGAAGATAGATTTTCTCAGGATTGACACCTGCTTGCAGCGCAGTGTAGAGTTCACCACCTGATGCGACATCAATTCCTAAACCTTCTGAAGCCGCGATCGCGCAAACTGCTAAACAATTCCAAGCTTTTGAGGCGTACAATACTTGAGATTCGCCCTTGTAGTATTGCTTGAAAGTATCTCGGTATTGCTGACAAGCCGAACGCAGGGTTTCTTCATCTAAAATATATAAAGGTGAACCAAATTGTTCAACTAGGGTTGTGACATCACACCCACCAATTTCCAGGAGGTCATGATTATGAACTCTGGCAGTCAAGGGTAAAAGTTCTTGATTGGGCGATGGATTTGTGTTGGTGTCGTGCCTTTGAGGTAAATATTGACTTCCAGAATGTTGAACCCCAGTGGGGTGAGTCGATACCATAACTATAAAAATTTTCCTTGTTCAATTTACGGGCTGTGAGTTCATCTCCCAATTCCCAGTTTACAAAGGGTTTGTAACGTTATTCAATAAATGTGATCTCATTAGACTTAGAAATTAAATTACTGACAGCAGAGCATCTGAGTGCATTGTTGGAACTGGATCAAGCCTGTTTTGGTGGTTTATGGACAATGGAGGGCTACCAACGAGAGTTGGACAGCCCCAATAGCGATCTGCTGGGTTTATTTTCCCCTGTCTCTAATTCGATGCTGCTGGGAATGGGTTGCTTTTGGTCAATTTTAGACGAAGCCCACATTACAATTTTGGCGGTTCATCCCCAATATCACCGTCAAGGTTTAGGACAGGCTTTATTATATGCACTCATTAAGACAGCTTGCGATCGCAAAATGGAGCGAGCTACCCTCGAAGTCCGAGCTTCCAACTTGGGAGCCATATCTTTATATCAAAAATTTGGCTTCAAAACAGCTGGGCGGCGTCGGCGTTACTACCAAGATAACGATGAGGACGCGCTCATTCTTTGGCTTCCAGATTTACAACACCCCAAATTTAAAGCGACTTTAGACCAGTGGCATTCCATGATTAGCGATCGCCTGGACAAATCCTCTTGGCACTTGATTTTTAAATAATTCGTAATTAATTACGAATTATTTAAGTGTTGGGAATTATTAATTTTGAATTATCGGAGTTTGGATCGGCTTCAGCAAAAAAATGCACTTTGCTGCGCCAATATTTATATAAATATTTTATCTATTTTGGCAATTGCATAAGAAAACACTATGCAAATTATTTTTGCTTGATATTAAAAAATATATATGTTATACATAAATGTTTGGGATTAAGTAAATCAACTCTCAATGTAAGCAGTGAACTGTTTGTAGTAAATCTCAAAAACGCTGGTGAACTAAAGCTCCTCAGTACACTAGCCACATAAAAGTAGTCAAGAGTTAACAATTAGCCCATCAACCCAAGTCATAGCTTCAGGATGTCTATAATCTGTTATACAGGCATCCAAAAGCTTTGCCTGTGCTAAAATCAGCATACCGGCACGACCGCAGGTGATGGGAAAAATGCCATGTTTGAACGCTTCACAGAAAAAGCCATTAAGGTAATCATGCTGGCCCAAGAAGAGGCCCGCCGTTTAGGTCACAACTTTGTTGGAACCGAGCAGATCCTCCTGGGTCTGATTGGCGAAGGCACTGGTGTGGCTGCCAAGGTGCTGAAATCAATGGGCGTCAATCTTAAAGATGCCCGAATTGAAGTTGAAAAAATTATAGGACGGGGATCAGGCTTTGTTGCCGTGGAAATTCCGTTTACGCCACGGGCAAAGCGAGTTTTAGAACTCTCCTTGGAAGAAGCACGCCAACTGGGGCATAACTACATTGGCACCGAGCATCTGCTGTTGGGCCTAATCCGCGAAGGGGAAGGCGTCGCAGCCAGGGTGCTAGAAAACCTCGGTGTGGATCTATCTAAGGTAAGAACCCAAGTCATCCGCATGTTGGGAGAAACTGCTGAAGTTTCACCAGGTGGTTCATCCGGGCGCACAAAAACCCCGACTCTGGATGAATTTGGCTCAAACCTGACCCAGATGGCGATAGACAATAAGCTCGATCCAGTGGTGGGACGCGCCAAGGAAATTGAGCGGGTAATCCAGATATTGGGTCGCCGAACAAAAAATAACCCAGTGCTGATTGGGGAACCAGGGGTTGGTAAAACTGCGATCGCTGAAGGTTTAGCTTCACGCATTGCCACCAAAGATGTCCCTGACATCCTCGAAGATAAACGCGTCGTCACATTGGATATTGGTTTGCTCGTAGCAGGAACCAAGTACCGGGGTGAATTTGAAGAACGCTTGAAAAAAATCATGGATGAAATCCGCTCTGCGGGCAATGTCATTCTCGTGATTGATGAGGTACACACCTTAATTGGTGCGGGTGCAGCCGAAGGTGCTATTGACGCAGCGAATATCCTCAAGCCAGCTTTGGCCAGAGGTGAGTTGCAGTGCATCGGAGCTACAACCCTAGATGAATACCGGAAGCACATTGAGCGAGATGCAGCCCTAGAGCGGCGTTTCCAACCAGTAATGGTTGGTGAACCTACAGTTGATGAAACAATTGAAATTTTATATGGTCTGCGCGAACGCTACGAGCAACACCATAAACTGAAAATCTCCGACGAAGCATTGGTTGCGGCGGCGAAGTTATCAGACCGTTACATTAGCGATCGCTTCCTCCCAGATAAAGCCATCGACTTAGTTGATGAAGCTGGTTCTAGAGTGCGCTTGATTAACTCCCAACTGCCACCCGCAGCCAAAGAGTTAGACAAAGAACTGCGTCAGATATTAAAAGAAAAAGATGACGCGGTGCGTTCTCAAGACTTTGACAAAGCTGGAGAATTGCGCGATCGCGAAATGGAAATCAAAGCCGAAATCCGCGCGATCGCTCAAAGCAAGACCAATGCAACTGGCACAGAAGGTGAAGAACCTGTAGTTACAGAAGAAGACATTGCCCATATTGTCGCTTCTTGGACTGGAGTACCGGTGAACAAACTCACCGAATCTGAATCTGAAAAGCTGCTGCACATGGAAGATACCTTGCATCAGCGTTTAATTGGTCAAGATGAAGCTGTGAAAGCAGTTTCACGGGCAATTCGTCGCGCTCGTGTCGGTTTGAAAAATCCCAATCGACCCATAGCTAGCTTTGTCTTCTCTGGGCCTACTGGCGTAGGTAAAACCGAGTTGGCGAAATCCTTAGCTGCTTACTTCTTCGGTTCCGAAGAAGCGATGATCCGCTTAGATATGTCCGAATACATGGAGCGTCACACCGTCAGCAAGCTGATTGGTTCGCCTCCGGGTTATGTTGGTTATAACGAAGGTGGTCAGCTGACCGAAGCCGTGCGGCGGCGACCTTACACCGTGGTGTTGTTCGACGAAATCGAAAAAGCCCACCCCGATGTCTTCAACATGCTGCTGCAAATTTTGGAAGACGGCCGGTTAACTGATGCCAAAGGTCGCACGGTGGACTTCAAAAACACCTTGCTGATTTTAACTTCCAATATTGGTTCTAAGGTAATTGAAAAAGGCGGTAGCGGTATCGGCTTTGAATTCTCCGAAGATGCCAGCGAGTCAACTTACAACCGGATTCGCTCTTTGGTCAACGAAGAACTCAAACAGTACTTCCGTCCAGAGTTCCTCAACCGACTCGATGAAATTATCGTCTTCCGTCAGTTGAACAAGCCGGAAGTGACCCAAATCGCCGAAATTATGCTCAAGGAAGTATTTGGTCGTCTGACGGAAAAGGGTATCACCTTAGAAGTCACAGACCGCTTCAAGGATCGTTTGATCCAAGAAGGTTACAGTCCCAGCTACGGCGCAAGGCCATTACGTCGGGCAATTATGCGCCTGTTAGAAGATAGCCTAGCAGAAGAAATTCTGTCTGGTCGTATCAAAGATGGCGATACAGCCCTTGTTGATGTGGATGAAAATGGCATTGTCCAAGTTAGTTCTCAACAGCGTCGGGAATTGTTACCCCAAGGTGTTGAGTAAGATTTAGGGTTTGGGATTTAAATCTCAAATAAAAAATTAGAAAACGGTAGAGTATTTATTGCTCTACCGTTTTTTTGTGTTATTTGATAATTTGTTTATTGAACTTTACGCCAAGCCGAAGTAACAGTTTTAGTTCCTGGTACTAGTTCAATCAGACCTTGCTCTCTAAGTCTATTAAAAGCCGCTTTGATAGTACTTTCAGAATCTACACTGGCGATTTGTCGTGCAATTTTGTTAGTTATATTTTCATGATCATTTAAGTATTCCATAATTGTTGATTCAATGGAAGCAAGGGGTTCATGTCGAATATAGACAATTACTGAGTTTTCTTGTTCAAGAATAAGAGGAACCTTAAGTCTTAAACGAGTCATCGCATCAAAAGCTGTGTTTAAACCCTCACCTACGTCTTTATTGGGTGCTTCAGGAAATCTGTTAATAAGGCGTACTATTACACCATTCCTTGCAAATTGTTCTTTCAAAATGTTATTTATTGTGATATGTCCAGGTAATCTACCGGGACTTTCAACTTCTACACGATTATCAAAGATGCGAATTTGCACGTCTTTTAAAATGCTATAGTCCCTATGAAGCACTGCATTAGTAATAATTTCATGTAAAACCTCATCAGGATATTCGATATGTTGTAACTTTCCTGCTTCCAATTTTGGGATTTCTTCAACTATATTCTTTGTCTTCTTTACTGCCTCAATAATTTGATCATACAAGCAGCCTTCAATGGTTATCGGATCAAAAGCCAGATTCTCCCTCCGACCTTCTTCATCAACAGTCTTGTATCTATAGACCTTAACTCCGCATCTTTTCGGTAGTAAAGCTTGTGGTTCCTCAGAGAAAAGAAGAACACCAGCAACAGTTGGCTTTCCATTAATAATCAACTGTTGTTTTTTTAACCACTGTTCTGGCTCCGCTGACGGTATAACGCGAAGCATAAAATTAAGAATAGGAAGAGAATTTGTAATAACTTCGATATCAGCCTTGACTGTAGATGTCTCAAAAGAATCTATACCCTTGTCAAGCCTGAGCCGTGCAAGTTTTTCTTCTGTATCTTGTGGTAGATTTTGCGCTCCAAGTCGCAAATATGGAATAGGCCTGTCCAAAGCTTAAACGATTTCTCGGTTTTTGTTAATCTCTACTTGAAGAACCAACCCAATACAACCATCACAGGACAAGAAAGTATAGCTATAGTACTGACCTAGTGGGAATAGTTCCTGAAAAACTTGCAAATGAGCATTTGCATCTTCTTGATCAGCAAAACCACGCCAAATACGTTGATTTTTCCCATCAATTTTAGTTTCATCAATTCCAATATAAACTTCACCACCACTAGCATTTGCAAATGCAGATATAGAGCGAGTTAGTTTTGCTGGTTTTATGTCTATTGATTTCAAGTCTAAAAAATGGCTTTCCTCAAATGATAGAATTTGACTAACCTGCTCATAATTAATCTTTTCAACTTTAATTGACATAATAAATTTTCTGTTAACACTTTAGTATTAAGTAATAATTATAGTAGAATTCAGTAGTTGCTATGTTGAATTGAACGGCGGCGAAACTTTAAAAAACAGCACCATTAATTTTAATTACAAAAGGTTGAGTAAAATTTAGAACCGGGGATTAAATCTCAAATATAAAATTACAAAACGGTACAATATTTATTGGTCTAATGTTTTTTGTATAAAAAATCTGGGTTTGCAATCGTTATATTTTCATCGTAAATTGCGGAATTTAGCTGTTTTCAATGTAAGTACAAAAACTTAACCCTTAATCATAAGTGGAATTAATCGTCAAATTAGCCTCGATGTTAGACAAGTTGCCAAGCACATAGCAGGTACACCTCAAAGTCAAAGACTTCTCAAACGAGGAGTTGCCGCTCATGTATTTAACAATGAACCTACTATGAATATAGTTACTCAAGCCATAATAGAAAATGGGCAGTTCACTGGAATAATTCGAGGATATAACCGTTATGGGATGTTTTTTAATGAACCAATAGGTTATGGAATCAGTCCAGATGGTAGTCGTATTCTACTTTACTATGGGGAGATAAAAATCAATGCAGACGACCAATACCACGTCATCCCCCGCACAAGACCGAGTGAAGAATAACTGGGAATTTACAGAAGTATGGATAGATCCAATGTTATCCCCTCCATATATTCTTTTATTGCTTTGTGATAGTGAAAATAACTGTCAAGTTTATGATCCGGCGCAGAGTTATAAAGTTGTATTTTCTAGTAATGACTATAATACAGCCAAGTTATGGTTACTAGAAGATGAGTATGAACTAATTGAAGGTAGGCTTTTAGCTGCGGAGTTAGTCTGATTTATTAGAGAGTTATGAGAAAAATTTAACTAAGTAAAATTCAACAAATATTCATCTTACTTTGTGTTGGTTTGCTCTATTAAACCAACTTATAATTAGTACACACTATGAACCAAGGAGCAAAGACGTGTAGCTTAATTCATCAGATAAAAACAGAAAATTCCTTTTATTTTACCTTTCTCAACAGAAAAATTTAAACCTCCAGGGCTGGGTTCTTCAACTATGTAATTTAAATTGGTAACTTTACCATCTTGAAATATTTCAGTTTTTCCATAGGTTCTAATCACTTTTGATTGTCTGTCACCTACTTTTACTCCATCTATGGTGGAATATTTAGAGCTAGTTGCTTTGATTTGATAAACAGTAAAGTTACCTGGTTTAGCACCTTCATCTAAATCAACTGTGATACCTGCATATTTCAGAGTACGAACTTTACCAATAGCTGCTATAAAGCCATTTTCTACTTTTACAGCTTTACCTAAAATTTTTCTGACTTGTGCCTCGGACATAGAAAGTTTCACTCCACCTATTCCTAGACGTTCAATAGTTATTCCTGTTGATTGATTATTAGTATTCTGAGAAATTTGATAGTTAGTAGTGGTAGCAGTTACTTGATTATGGGTGTAACTAATCAAGGGAAGAACAAAAATAGCGATGCCTACGGCGGGCTGCGCCAACGCCAACGAAATTTCTCTTAACATAATTGCATACTCGACTATTTTATAGTTACTAAGCTGTCACATCAGCCTGTGTATCAGTTTTATCACATGCTTTCTAGCATGTCTTTATCTCCAATCAATCGACTGATTCAGAATCAAACCTGAAGTGTCTTTAAAATGGGAAAATATAAATAATCATTGGGAGGAATCAATCGTCATGACTGTGATAGTTGCTAAGTGGACGATTGACGAATATCACCGAATGATTGACGCTGGCATTTTGAGCGATCGCAAAGTTGAACCACTTCAGGGAAAAATTAATTATTAAGTGCAAGTTTACGGAAAATTGGTGCTACTTGTTATAGAGCTACGAGCCTTCATTCGTTATTTGAACAGTGGATTGGCTAGATTGGGCTAGATAGATACCCGCTAAAACTACAGCAAAGGTTGCCCAGTCAAATAAACCTACCTGTTCTGAAAAAATGAACCACGCAAAAATGGAAGCTAGGACTGGTTCTAGGAGAAGTGTGACGGCGACAACGCCTGAAGAGATTCTGCTGAGGCTATAAGCCAAAAGCCCCTGACCTAACACTTGGCAAAAGAGGGCTTGGAAAATTATGAAAAACCAACCTGTCCAGGAATAGGGCAACAGTCTATCTTCCAGAAATGGGAGGACGGGTAATAGAAACATTGTTGTTACTCCACAGCGCCACAGCATAATAGTTGCAGTGCTAAATCTGGTTCGGAGTTTTTCTATCAGCAGCATACACGTAGCCATGAAAACCGCAGTTAGTAACGCCAAGGCATCACCCAGTATTTGGTCATTTGCAAATTGCACCTTATTAAGTTCAAAAGCGATCGCTCCCCCCAAGGCTATAACCAGACCAATCACGAATCTGTGATCGAAGCGGCGACCGAATAACAGATACCCGGCTAAAGCAACGAATAAGGAGTTTAAATTAGACAGTAAAGCCACGTTGGCCACGCTAGTTTGACTCAGCGACCAAGCCCACAAGAGGAGGTAGGTTCCAGCAGAGGTTCCCATTGCCAACAATAGCCACACTTCTTGTCCGGTGAAAGGCTTCTGTTCTATAGATTGGCTATCGGACTGTTGGTAGCGGAAAGCCTCAAGTCCATTCCACAGCGCAAAGACGACTGTTGCAATCCAACTGCGATGAAATACTACAGCATTTGCACCAATTTCTTGTTGACACAATTTGGTTAGAGATGGCGCTAAAGATATGGGAATTAGAGCAAACAATAATGAGGCCGTTCCTAATAAAGCTGGTGTTTCGGAGAATTGTTGCTTTAGTAATGACAGTTTGAACGTCATACTTTTAATGAAAGTGTTAACTATATTTTTGACTGATTCCTGGAATGGGAAATGAATAGCAGCTTGGCTAGATACGGCTAAGTATAAACCTATTAAAACGACAGCGAAACCTATCCAATTTGAAAAAGTTAATTTTTCCGAAAATATTATAAGAGCGAAAATGCCGCTAAATACTGGCTCTAACAAATGCACTAAGGAGACAACCACAGAAGAAAACTTGGCAAGGCTATAGGTCAAAAGCCCATGACCCAAGACTTGGCAAATCAGGGCTAGGGAAGTGACCCAAAGCCAACCACTGACTGTAGAAGGAAAAATCTGATCTTGAGTAAACAAAAGTATGGGGAAAATGACTAAAGCTGCGATCGCACAGATCCACAACTGGATTGTGTCAGGAGAAAATTTTGTTCGTAATTTTTCTACAATCAGTAGGTATGCACCCAAGAAAATCGCCGAAACGATCGCAGCAAACCCTCCTTGAACTTCGTCTGTAGCGATTTGCAACTCCTCAAATTCAATAGCGATCGCTCCCCCAAGGGCGATGACCATACCAATGAGGAATTGCCTCTCAAAACCCTGACGAAATAATAGCCACGCCCCTAAGCTGGTAAATATGGGGGCGAGATTGTGCAACACACTAGAAATCGTGACGCTGGTTTGAGTCAGCGACCAACCCAAACAGACTAAAGTAGCTGCCCAAAGAATACCAGCACCTAGCAATAGCCATAGATCCTGACTGGTGTAGGGCTGTTGTTCTACAGGTTGAACTAAGGAAAATCGCTGCCGTATTGCCTTGTATCCATTCCAGAACAAGAAGACCACACTAGCAAGCCAAAAGCGATTAAATACAGTAGCATTGGGGCTGAGTTCAGTTTCGCTTAATTTCATAAAAATAGAGCCAAAAGATATAGCACCTACACCTACAAATAATGAAGCGATCGCTATCTTCGTTTGATTGGATACATTCATTAGGAAATTTAAATTCAATTTTTTACCAATAAATAATCAACTAGTATTTAAGCAGTCAAATTCTAGGCGAAGTTAAAGTATTTATGCTGTTATGAATTAAATTAACTATTTTTTACCTTTTAACCCAGCCATTGATCTTTTCCATAATTAATCCATTGTTGCACAAGAGCGATCGCGGATACAAGAATCACAAATGATAGGCTTTTATATTTTCTTTTTCCTGGAAAACAACAATACAAATAACCTAAAGCTAGAAAAAAGAAAGGTACTGCAAATATATATCTGCCTAAACTCGCTAGGCGATTTTGTGTAAAAAATACGATTAAAGCATTTATTACTGAAAAATATATGCAGAACCAAAATAGATAATTCTTTTGTAAGCTATTGGTAAATGTAGAGGTAATTATTTCCTTTTTTCTACCTCGCCAATAATTCAATACATACGCTAATACTAAGACGGGCGGGTATATTATTAAAATATCCCAAATAAATCTTTTTGGAATAAATACCAATAATTTATTATTTTTAGACTTACAATATATTAGGATAAAAGAAATTATTAGAATCAGAATTGGTAGATATAAACCTAATAAATCAAACAAGGGAGATTTAGGTAAAAATAGTAAGTCTAAATTTAATCCTAATGTTTTACCCCATTGTTTTTGATCGTGGAATGGCGCGAAAAAATTTCCTCTTGATTGGAGACATGAAAATCCATAAATAGAATATCCAAATATCGCTGAAATGGATATTGTAATCGTTTGGAAAAGATGACTTTTACTTAGTTGTTTTGTTAACAAAAATATTGTTATTAATGAGAAGAAGCAGGCGAAAATAATCTGAATTAATACTGGACGAGTTAAAGCCATTAAAATACTAATAACCAATAACTGTATTAATTTGATTTTTTCATTTAATCTATTTTCAGGTAAAAGCAGCCATATAAAAAAAATCCCCAGTAGAGAAAACAAGCTTTCTGTATAGCCTATAACGCGGAAAATTGCCATAGGGTTAACGGTGTAAGCAAGGGTAATTGTTAATGCCAAAAGTTGATTTTTTAAAGCCTTTTTAAATACCCAAAATACTAAAGGAGTAGATATGCAAAAAATTGCTGTAGCTGTAATTTTAAAATAATTTGCATATTGTTCTAGATTTTGGGGATGAAATAGGTGAGTAATTATAAAACCCCAAAGAGGATAAAAAGCAGTACAAGTATTTTGCAAAGCCATATTTGCATAAAGTCCTATATCCCAGTAGTAACTTTTATGTGGTAATGCGGGGGGATTTACACGGGGTAACTGAGTGGGAGAAAAGAACTTATAAAAAGTATCTGGGAAAATTAGCATCCCCACAATAGCGCAAACAATAAAAGCACTATAAATAATTATATAAGGCGTCAAATCTTTAGGGAAACTTACTTTTTTCATTGGCTATTTTATCTTTATTTGAATTAATATATCCTTGAATAAACTAATTAATTAAAACCTCTAAAGTAAATAGGTAAGCATAAATTCAACTAGATTATGTAATGCAAAATTAATGAAATTCATTCTTAGTAAACTGCTCCAGCACTTTTACAAGGTCTAGAGCAGCTTACTACAAACCGACTGGGAAAATTTATCGTTGGGATAAAGCAGAATGGAAGAGAGTTTTTACCTAGTTCATCTTTCTTTACGTTGTTAGGTTTTATTGTGCCTACCTACTAACCAACCCAGCGCTCTTGGGCAAATCCTACAGCTATTTTGGCTAGTAGTGTCACAAAAACGCCTAGTATTAAATATCCCTGGCGAGGATGGCGAGATAGCAGCACACCAATGGCTATATTTAAAGGCACAATACCATAGGCGAGACGGCTCAAGGAAATAGTGCCTCCAGAGGCTAGCAGCAAACCAATACCACAAAAGCCATAAATAACTGTAACTGGGGTCAGTTGCGTGCGTAAGCGCCACAACACATAGCCACCACCTAAGACCATAGTTAGGTTGAGCAAGTTATTAATCCACTGTTCGCTTGCCAGAATCAACAAAAATAAGATTAAAGCATAAAAGCCATAGAATAATTTCACAGAACGAAAATGTTGACGGAAATGCCATAAAAGATAGCCACTGGCAACAATCACGCCACAAAGCAAGAGATACCAGGGGTCTTGAATCCCACCAGAGGAGTTTTGAACCCAACCAAATTGCCAATTTTTTCTGCCAACTGCAATTTGCATGAGCATATTTAACCAACCCTGCCAATCAAACCCAAAGGAAGGCCGCCATCCCCTTTGTGCTTCGATAAAAGCTAGAGGGTTGCCAAAATAAATCGCACAATACAAGCTGAATAAAAGTATGCCAATAGCAGTCGTAAAACTAGCTATATAAGCAATGGGTGGTCGGCGTTCTTTCCACGATGCGATCGCCAATGCTGGAATTAGTGCCATACCTGTGGGACGTGTTGCTGTCGCCATCGCCCCCCAAAGGGCAATCCAGCCATACTGTTTTTGATCAAATGCCCGCAAAGTCGCCGTACTCAAAAACAAATACAGCCCCTCTGTGTAAATCACCCCCGTAAACATAGACGATGGATACAAAGAAACCACAGCAGTCACCCATTGCGCTGCATTGATGTCATAATGCTCCTTAACCCAAAAGTACAAACAGTAAAGCGCTGCGAAAAATGCTAAATTGTTGACTAATATACCTGCTAATTCAAACGGTAAGCCCAACTTCATCAAAACCCAGATACTTAAGGGAAATAGGGGAAAGAAAGCAAGATTGTGTTGCTTGCCGTCATTTACAAATTCATAGCCAGAAGTAGCGATCGCTCGATAATGCATAGTATCCCAGGCATCAAAAACACCCCAGCCAAAACGGGGCAAAAATTCTTCTGCTGGTAACGGTAGTTTTGGTGCAACCAGCAACATAACAGTCAAGATGAATATTCGGCTGGCAAACCATATTGCTGCTGGAAATAGGAAATCATTTTTCCATAAAGCTTTTTTTATAACTATCTGAACTTTGACCATAAGGTTGAGTGCTTCAACAAACTCCTTTATATATTCTTTTACCTATGGCTGTAACACAGCGATTTATGAGTAACATCTTGCATATTAAATCCTCCATCAAAATAATTAACAAACTGTACAGATTAAAAATTACTTAAAAGTGTTCCCTACTTGGTTGATTTTGTCAATTTTGTCGGAATTTATCTTTAAAAGTATAGTATTTATAAATACAAATTTTGTCTATATATATGAGAATTTGTCATTTGTTATTTGTCAAGAGTCATTAGTTAGTTAGTGATTTTCTCCCCTGTCCCCTTTGTCCCCCTTTTCCCTCATCTCCCCACTCCCTCTCTTGGAGTCAGTGTATCGAATATAGTGATTGCTGTTATTAAAGAGTCCCCAGCAATTTATAGTGGGAGTTGTCTGTAAATCCTTAAGCAATTGTGAAAGCGATTACTCTTGTTGGTTCCACTGGTTCTATTGGTACTCAGACTTTAGATATTGTCACTCAGTACCCAGATCAGTTTCGGATTGTGGGATTGGCGGCTGGGAGCAATGTCGAAATGTTGGCTGCTCAAATTCGGCAGTTTCGACCGGAAATAGCAGCCATTTGCTCAGAAGCTAAATTACCAGCACTCAAAGAAGCACTCATTGACCTCGATCCCCAACCGATTCTATTGGCAGGTGACGCCGGAGTGATAGAAGTTGCCCGTTACGGGGATTCCCAAACCGTTGTCACTGGTATCGTTGGCTGTGCTGGTTTACTACCCACGATCGCAGCTATTGAAGCTGGTAAAGATATTGCCTTAGCGAACAAAGAAACCCTGATTGCTGGGGCCCCTGTGGTTCTACCCCTAGTCGAAAAACACGGTGTAAAATTACTCCCAGCCGATTCCGAACATTCCGCAATCTTTCAATGCCTCCAAGGTGTTCCCAAAGATGGCTTGCGGAAAATTTTGCTCACTGCATCTGGTGGGGCTTTCCGCGACTGGGATGTAGAAAAGTTAGCAGATGTAACCGTTGCTGACGCTCTCAAGCATCCTAATTGGTCGATGGGGCGTAAAATCACAGTAGACTCTGCTACTTTGATGAATAAAGGACTGGAAGTAATTGAGGCTCACTTCCTGTTTGGATTGGATTATGACAATATCGAAATTGTCATTCATCCCCAGAGTATTATTCACTCGCTGATTGAACTGCAAGATACTTCCGTTTTAGCCCAACTCGGTTGGCCGGATATGCGCTTACCTTTGCTGTATGCTCTATCTTGGCCCGATCGCATCTATACCAACTGGCAACGACTAGATTTAGTCAAAGCTGGAAATTTAACCTTCCGTGAACCAGATCACCAAAAGTATCCTTGTATGCAGTTAGCTTATGCTGTGGGTAAAGCTGGTGGTTCCATGCCTGCTGTATTAAATGCCGCCAATGAGCAAGCTGTAGCTTTATTTTTAGATGAAAAAATTCGCTTTTTAGATATTCCCCGGTGTATCGAATGGGTGTGCGATCGCCATCAAAATGATAACCGTACAAATCCCTCTTTAGATGACATTTTGGCAGCAGATAAATGGGCAAGACAAGAAGTTTTAATAGCGACTGAAAAGTTAGAAACTCACTCGCGGATAATTTCTCTGCGATAAAAACCTTTAATTGCAGATACCCAAAAGGCAGATTTTCTGGCTCTTGACCAATTCTTGTTTAGCCTTCAGCATTAGCCTGAAGGCTAACGACTAAATTCCTTTTTGTTCATTCTCTACCATGCTTTACTAGACTCTTTATCTGAGATAGTAATTGATTAACTAGAGACATTTGTCTTTGGCTTTTCTAATAAGAAAATAATTCCTAAAACCGGAAAAATTAAAGCTATTAAGTTCATCACTTTAAGTCCTTTTGAATCTATTCCCAATGATCCTAATAAAGATGTCTGGATGATTGAATGAATATTACCAAATATATACCAACTATAGATTCCAAGTGTAATCCATTTTGCCCACATCTTTTCTTGAAATATTCCAACTATTGCGGCAACCACAACTAAAGCAGTGATCGTCACAAAAAATATTGATGTAAAAGATATTTCATTACCAGCAGCATTATTTTTAAATATCATAATCCAAATTATTGCATTGACTGCACAACTTAAGGCAACTAAACCTAAATATGCGATGCTGTACAGTTTTGCAACTTTCGTATAAATTTTTGTTACCATACACTTTATTCTCAGCCTTTTGATTTTCAAAAATCAAATAGCGTTAATGTATCCTTCCAAAATATAACTTTTGCATACTGTAATCTTTTATACAAAATACTAAGAGGATATTTTTGAATAATTCTGCCAAATTGCCAAATAAGTTGCCTCTTCTCTGAATCATAGTCTCATTTTCAGGTAATATAGCATTGCTACTGTTAGATAAAAAATCTTAGCTTTAGTATCTATTTAAAACTAGGTTTAATAGCTTTAGCACTAGTAATTTTTACTTAAAATAAAAATTTACCTTTTCTGAATAAACCCACTATCAGACAAGGGCGATTATTAAGGAATTAATATATATGATTGCTATGCTGATTGTAGCTTGGATTGTCTTCATAATAGTATGGAAGTTGCTGAAAGCAACCGTGAGCAATGCATTGACTCTTGCGGCAATCCTTATTTTATTAAATATTAGTTTTGGTATTACTCCACAAGATATTTGGCAATACATAACCCAGTTTGCTCAAAATCTGTCGCAGATCCAAATTGGCAAGTAAAAAGAAATACTTCACTTTTGCTAATAAAAGGTGAAGTATAAATCCAATGTTCCTGTAATATTTACAGCCTTTGTAGTTCAATTATTATTTAATACTGAAATTTTAGCCAATGCATCCTTAACACTCGCTGGTAACTGACGCATAATCTTACCTCTTTCGCGATCTAAAGCGACTAAAGTCACTTTGGCGGTGACGTACAATTGTTGTCCATCAGCGGAGACAATGGCATAATCCCAATTGATTCGGACACCAGTCACCTCAGCCATCCGCGTTTTTACTACTACTGCCATACCCAATTGAATTGAACGGTGATAGCGCACCGACAGTTCTACAACTGGTAAATCGCAACCGATAACGACTAAATCAGCAAATTCAATCCCTATAGATCGCAAGCATTCAATCCGTGCTTCTTCCATCCAAGCTAGATAAGAACCGTGCCAGACAATGCCTGCATAGTCAGTGTGATGGGGTTGAACTCTCACAGGATATTCAAACCAATTCCCAAATTCATGATTTGATGGATTGTCAAGAGCGCTGGTTGGCGGTAGTTTTGGTTGAGTGGGTTTTTCTTCTGACATCTTCAAATTTCTCAGTACCTATAAATTTTCCAAATTATTGAATAGCATAAAAATTAATTGTGTTGCTGCACTTATTAATTTAATATTTACCTTCCGAGTATAGGGAGTGTTTTGTTATGCAGCCTAATCTCCAGTATGTGAGTGTTGTTACTTTGACTCTACTTAGTTTACTAGGTTTTGGGATGGTATATCCAGACAATAACCAGGTAAGCAAAAATGCGAGGTTGAGGTACGAATCTGGAGAAAAAGCTCAAGCTTTACCCACGAGTAATCAGATATCAGAAATTGCCAGACTCAATGAACAAGCTATCAAAGAATCTCGTCAAGGTCAATCGCAAGAAGCATTGCAGAGATTACAAAAAGCATTAGCTATCAGCAGAGAACTTGGAGAGCGCTCTTGGGAAGCGGTAACATTCAACAACATCGGCAGAATCTACCAAGGTCAAACAAAGTATCCAGAGGCACTTCAATCTTATCAACAAGCCATATTAATTAACAAAGAACTTGGGGATCTGGTTCGACTTGGTAAAACCTACAGTAACATCGGTTACTTATTCGATATTCAAAACAAACCGGAGTTAGCAATTTTTTTCTACAAGCATTGCTTGATTAATCGTGAGAAGGCTCGCTTGAATCCATCAGCACTGAGTGCGCCACAACCAGATGCTTACAGCATAACTGTGAGCCAGACATATCGCATTTTAGGTGAACGATTACTTAAACAGGAACGTGTTGCTGAAGCGCAAAGGACAATGGATTTACTCAAAGTCGAAGAACTAGAAGAATATCTCCAGAATGTGCCAGGTAATCAACGTACTGTCAAAGCTATTAATATAGCGGCAACAGAAAAACCGATTAAACAAAAGTTGGATCAAAGTGTGGATAATGCTGTTGTACTGGGTAAGGAACTGACAAAACTACGGAAAATTCCCCCCAAAGAGCGATCGCTAGAACAGAAAAAACGCATAGAGCAATTAGTCCTAAATCAACAGCAACTCCTGGATGAATTTAACGAATTTATTAATAGTCCTTCAGTAAAAGCACAGGCAGAGCAAATTAGCCTTACAGCTAGACGGCAAAATTTGGAATTGGAGAGTTTCAACCAACTTCGGGATAATTTGGCGCGATTACCTCAAAAATCAGCACTACTCTACCCACTGATCTTAAAAGATAGTTTGGAATTGGTATTGGTAACTCCTGAATCCCCACCAATTCATCGCACCGTTGCTGTAAAGCGCGAAAACCTCCACAAAACAATTGGTGCTTTCCGCCAAGCTTTAATCAATCCCAGTCGAAATATCAAAGCACCTGCACGCCAATTATATGACTGGCTAATTAAACCGATAGAGAAAGACCTAGAGCTATCAGGTACGCAAACTCTGATTTACGCTCCAGACGATCGGTTACGCTACATTCCGTTAACTGCTTTATATGATGGCAAACAATGGCTAGTGCAGCGCTTCAGTGTAAATCACATTACATCCGCCAGTCTGACTAACTTAAATACCCCACAACAATCAACTTTGCGGGTTTTAGCAGGTGCTTTTACTAAAGGTAATTATCAAATCAAAGTTGGTAATCGACAAGTTGCTTTTGCTGGCTTACCCTTTGCAACGCGGGAGGTGGAAAGTCTAGCAGCTGCGGTTCCTGAAACTACGAAGCTTTTAGACGATGCCTTTACTCCTAGAGTCGCTGTACCCCAAATGGATGACTACACAATTGTCCATTTAGCGACTCATGCAGCCTTTGTGGTTGGTAAACCAGAAGATTCGTTTATTTTATTTGGGAATGGCGATCGCGTTAATTTTAGAAATGTCGCCACTTGGTCACTCCCGAATGTAGATTTGGTAGTGTTGAGCGCCTGTGAAACCGGCTTGGGAGGCAAGTTAGGTAATGGTGAGGAAATTTTGGGCTTTGGCTATCAAATGCAACAAACCGGCGCTAGAGCCGCGATCGCCTCTTTGTGGTCTGTGGATGATGGTGGTACACAAGCACTGATGAGTGCTTTTTATGGTGTTCTCTCGACTAATAAGTTTAGTAAAACTGAAGCTTTACGACAAGCTCAAGTCTCATTAATTACTGGAGACTGGAAGACAATAAGTCACAATGCACCCTTAGCAGCGGTTAGTAACTTTAGTCATCCCTACTATTGGGCACCCTTTATTTTGATTGGCAATGGACTTTAGGTGTTTATAGTTCCTCACCTGTGCCAAAGGTTGATTTTTCCTTTTAACACCTTACAGCTAAAGGCTAAAAACCCGGTTCGTAAGGTTTAGACGTACACAAAAATCTGCGATGGGCTAACTAGGAGCCAATCACTTAATGGTAATGAAGAATAAGTCAGAGCGATCGCTAATTAAGCCACCATTACCGATTAACAGTTACCAATAATCAATTTTTAATTTGCCATCGACCTTTGGAACCTTAATACTTCTTGGCAAGAGTTTTAGAGCCTGTATCAGTTTGCATAGATTGCTTGACAAGATTAGCCAGTTCGTCTAGTTGGCTAATTGCTTCCGCGCCTTCTAGCTTCATTAGTTCGCGGTCATCCCGCATTTCTGTCCAAGTAATCCCATAATCGGACACTAAAAACCGAATTAGATGGTTATCACCCAAGCTAACCATAAATGAGGCACTATTCATTTGGTCGCCACAGGTGTAGCAGGACGCAGGATACCCGCGCCGCTCTAAAACAACCGCCAAGGCTTGGAGGTTCATTACCAAGTCTTGGACGAATTGTCGATGTTGATGTGCTAGTCTCAGAAACACTTTTGTCCTCCAGACACCACAGTCGTTTGAGTTTCTTTTATATTTTCTTTAGATTTTCTCATCCACTGGTATTGTAAACTATTCAATACAATTACTAGACAGATGATATTGAGTCGTTAATTGACTACCTTGTTTAGGGTAGTGTATCGGGGTTTTGAGGGCCGTATCAAACTATTCAGTTTGCAAATACAAAATCTCGGACAGAATTGCTAAATTTAACCATATCTTTATACACTTCTGTCAGGGTAGATTCTTGCAAGAAACGATCCGCTTTAAGAGTAACTTAAATCTAGCACTAGTCAACTACAGAAAAGCTACATATTTCGTCTTTATTGTCTACGTGCAGCCCAATTGACTGTTAGTAAAGCCCATAACGTAGTTTTGCATCGTTATAGTTGGTCTTGCTTAGATATTTGATCTCTTCTCTTTCTTACGTAGATTTTAGTAAGGACAAATGATTAGATATACCAAATTCGTTCCTCCTGTATATATAAAGTCGAGCAAATGATAATGCAAATTGGAGATTAAGTACTTAAAACTATATAAATGTTCTAACTTGTACAATAGATACGTAGCTAATATACAAGCTTTAGTGTAGACTCCACGATGGATGAACTCAACACTGACAATACCTAAACTCAGCAGAGTGATGTTGCCATTTAGGCAATATTTATAACTATTTTGGTATTATCCTCAAAAAGTCTTACTAAGCAAAGGATTATAATTTGTAAAGATTCTTATCTTAATTTATTTTTGCCAAATTTGACGCAATATATAATATATTTTGATTGCTTATTCAATTTGAATAATTGTTTAATATTATAGCCGTAGCCACATAGGTTAGGACATTTTGAAAACCCCAAGGCTAGGAATAGTAATACTTTTACAGAAAGGCAGAGGGCAGAGGGCAGAGGGCAGAAGGAAAGAAGTATTAATAAAAACTAAAGTTGCTGGGTTATTGCCCAGTTTAAACAAAGAATTGTATCGATAGCGCAGCGTTAGCGAGTCTTCTCCCAAGGGGAGACGCCAAGGGCGAACGAGCGTCGCGGAAAGTGCCGCGAGATACAAAGCGTCCAAGATCAATCCCACATTTTTAAACGTGGGTTCCTTCTGCCTTCTGCCTTCGTACTTCTGCCTTCTGAACTCCTGCCTCCTGCTATAAAACTAGATGAACTAATTCGTAATTCTTGGCGAAAGAACCATACTAAATTATCAAATTAGCGGTTTTTATCTGTTTGGGTATAAATCTTCAACTAATTCAATTGCAAATTATTTGAAAAATCCCACCCCTTTAACCCGGATTTCTCACTCATAGTATGGGTAGGTGTGGGAGGTTTGTTGCTTTTTTCTATCTCCCCACACTCCTTGAATTTCTCACTTGTGAGAAATCCAGGTTTAAGGGGTGAGAGTATTAGTAGACTACTTGCCACCAACCAAAAGCTGGGCCGATAAAACGGATAGTTGCCCATCCTACAACCATAAGACCAATGCCTATCCAGGCACCACGAGTAGTCCAAGTGACAAATTGTTCGCCTTGAGTTTTTGTGATCGGAACCCAAGACAAGATGCGAGTATCTTGACCGTATGTTTCTCCCAGTGTGCTTTTGGTTGAGTCGATGGGGGATATTATTCCCCGCACCTCTCAGTTAGATCCGTGCGTACCCGTTTCCGTGTACACGGCTCCCGATGTTCTTAGCTTGCGCTTTTGCTCATGTGTTTGTAATCGTGACAACTCTCGTGAATTGCCTCTAGATTATTTTCCTTCCAGTTGGTGTGATTTCCGTCGATGTGATGCAGGTGAACCTTTTCTTCACCGATGAATTTCAGACCACAGGAAGCACATCTATGGTTTTGCTTCTTAAGAGCTTTAGAGGTTGCTCCATCATAGAGCTTACTGTTACGTTTGCTCCAATAGGTTATGTCTCCGTCGTAAGGTGATTTAGTTCCTTTGACAGGGATGTGTTTGTTTTCGGAGTAGGAAACTTTTGGAAACGCTTTATCTATCAGTTTTTTGCTAGAGTAGCGTGTTTGTTTTGCTTCCTTGTTGAACACCGTGTAAGCTCTGTGACTCATAAACCAAAGTGATAGCTTTGACCCGTCCATCTTGCAGAACTTATGGTAATTTCTCCAGCCTCTAACTACCGACGCTAATTTCTCAGCCTTTGTGGTAGCACCATAGTTCGAGTTGTTGACGATGTGTTTTACTTTCTTACGGAACGCTTTGAAGTTATCCACTGAGGGATTGCATCTAAACTTTCCGTTTTTCTGGACTTTGAAGTGCCAGCCAAGGAAATCAAACCCATCTGTCGCAGCGGTAATTTTGGTCTTCTTTTGGCTTACATTCATTCCGCGTTTGCGGAGGAACTCGCTGATTCTTTCAAGTATCTCTGTCGCATCATCTTCGGGTCGGAGTATGATAACCATGTCATCCGCGTATCGGACTGATGGTTCGGTGATATCACTGGCTGAGGTTTTGTCAGTGATTCTCTGTCCTTTATTCTCGTGGTATCTGTGTATACTCTCAATCCCATTGAGCGCGATGTTAGCTAGCAAAGGACTGACCACTCCCCCTTGAGGTGTCCCCTGTTCAGGGAATTCTGGGTTGACTCCAGCCTTAAGGCATCGGAAGATACCGAGTTTTAGTCCTTTGGGGGCGATGAGTTCGTCCATTATTGCTGAGTGATTAATCCTGTCGAAGCACTTTTCAATATCGAGTTCGATTACTCGTTTTTCTATTCCGTTGGAACCAGAGCTAAGGTTTAGGAAGATGTACTTTTGTGCATCGTGGGCGGAGCGCCCAGTCCTGAACCCATAACTCCTGGCGTGGAAAGTGGCTTCGTGTGCTGGTTCGAGTACGTACTTTGCTAGGCATTGCCAAGCTCTATCCGCGATGGTGGGTATCTTAAGCATTCTGATAGTCCCGTCCTTTTTGGGGATAGGGATTTCTCTTAGTCCTTGATGTTTCCAATTTCCGCTGTTCACTCTTAGTAATTCTTCAAGGTTGAAGCGTTCCTCGAATGAGAGGGATTTCTTCCCATCAATACCAGCCGTCTTTTTACCAGCATTTAGCTGAGATACTTGTCTTATTGCAAGAAATCGAGCCGAGGTGGATTTTAGAATGAGCTTTTGGAGTGACCGCGCTTTCCGCTTGTCTCCAACTTGAACAGCTTTAAATACGCGCTTTTGAAGGCGGAAAAGATTTCGGCGGAATTTCTTCCACGGTAGGGCTTTCCAAGATTCACTAGTTTTGTAACTGTGTCTAATCATTTTCTCTTCTCTAGTTTGTATTCTCTGAACACCTCAGTCCAATTACGGACTGTCCTATCCGAACTGTGGGGATTCCTCCGCTCGTCTGGACTACCTGAGATTCGACCGTCTCAAGACCCACAATTCGTTTTTCTTCGTTCCCTCGGAGAGATTGATTGTTCCGTTAGATGTAGCCAATTCAACTACTGGATTCCCTGGACTCTTGCCGTTACTCGACGCGTGTTCGGCGGGAATAAACTCCAGTGAGGTCAGGGATTTTGTGTTGCGCCCTGCCTGCAAATAAGTCGTTTTTCTAGGCTCTGTTTCATCGTAGGAACTCCCTGTTAGCGCCAGTGTCAACCCGCAACGGTCGTCTGATTGCGCCCTGTTCCCAGCTTCACTCTACAAGAACCGAGCTTGTTCGGTGTGGGCAGATAAGGAGTCAATTCTGAGTCTGAATGGCAAGACTTGCACTTGCATCTGACCGAGAGTTCAGCCCTTAGTGACAGTAATCTGCTGTCAGGCTGGTTTAGTTATGTACGGACTGGTTACCGTGATTCACTAAACAACGAATCGCACACGACGCTTTGCTTCACCCATAATCAGCAACTCAAATTCTATTTAGGTTCTAATTTATTTTGCCAGGAATCATGGCTACAGAAAGGCGATAAATTACATCACCTTCTATAAGCTGATAATAGTGCTTGCTTTTAGGCGATCGCACTTTGGTTGACAAAATTTAAATTGGAAATGGGGCATTGGGCATTGATAACTGAACTTTAGGCGGAATTTTCCTCATCTGTATTGGAAAACAGACTGGGATCAAGATAGTTAATGCGTGCTAAAGGACTTAAGGCAGCGAGAATTTGAGCGCCGTAGCTACGGTTAACTACACGACTATCAAGCAAAGCTACGATCCCTTGACTTTCTCGGACTGGAGCGATCGCTCTTTGTAATTCATTCAAAGCAGCGGGCAACAAATATAAACGAAACCAATCTTGATGCGATCGCTTATAAAGAGCTACCCTACCAGCTACCAGGGGATTTTCCAAAGATGGTAGGGGCAAAGTAGCAATGATTAATAGATGGGGTGCTGGCAAGACTCGTTGATGTTCTCGCCAAAATTCCCAACCACTAATTAAAATACCATTCTCATCCAAACAAGTTTTTTCTACTTGCACCCGTGAACCAAACTCTGAAGCCAGAATTGTCGCCACTTGAGCCTTTAGTGGTACATCCCCAACCAAAACAGCCGTCAATCCTGGTGCTGTCGCACTTAGACAAACTAGTGTGCGGACTTTGTGGATAAATTCCGCTTGAAATTCTGGTGTGTTGGGTAGGGGCAACTTATAGGGTACATACAGTTGAATTGCTTCCGCTTGACTCTCCGAAGAGAACTTTAGACAAGTTAAATCATCCAAACCAAGGCGCTGGCGGAAAAGAGGAGCCTCAGTTTCCGGTTCGATAGCGCTGCCAATTAAAACTACTGGTTGTCGCTGCCAAATAGGCGAGAGTATTTCCCCTAATTCCATTGGGGCGTAGTGTAAAGAAAATAAACCTTGTCGATGGGCAATAGTCGCCCAGAAGAGAGGAGGGGGAGATGAGGGGGAAAGATTTTCGTTAAGGGTTTGAAATTGTTGCCAGAAATTTTTCCAAGGTTCTGGCAATGCTTCTAATGACTCTAAAGCAGAATAGAGACGACTCAAAATTTCTATTTCTGGCTGGGAAATTAGATAGCACTGATATGGATTTGCAGGATGCTGAAAAAGTTCGTGTGTCAGTTCAATCCGTGCTTCGCGAATTGCCTCAGCTTGGTTTGGGCAAGCCAGCATGAGTTGATCCCAATCATCGGGTTGAATATCTTGGGTAAGCTGATCACGCACCCAATCTTCGAGATCATCTACCCCATCAATAATTGTAGGAATGCCTTGGGGAAAGCGATCGCCACCAGCAAATTGTCCTGTTAACCAAGCTTCTGGGGAGGTCAGCAGTAGCCCTTGAAACTCAGCACCAGGCCAAGCGTCACCTGTTCTAATCGATTTATTAGCTGGTAGCCACTGCTGTAGCCGGGGAATTTCCACCCGCAGCAGAAGTTGCTGCACCGCTTCTTGAGCAACAATAATTACAGGGCCATGCCACATTAGAGCTGATGCTACGAAACTAGTACGATACCGCCCTTGATAGCCACAAACCGCCCCGACTTGAATTAGGGCGCTACGTCCCAGGCGCAAGGCGCGTGCTACCAACCGTGCCATCGTCAAATGATGGGGCCAGGAAGGGAACCCCGCTTGCGATCGCAAAAAGTTATGTAGTGACAAATGAACTTCTGCCTCAATCACACGCTTTTAATTCCATACAAAGTGATTTTTACTTCCAATTGCCCCATTTCTATTATCTTGTCATTTGTCATTTGTTCTTTGTCCTTTGTTCTTTGCCATTGATCCAAAACTAATGACTAATGACCAATGACCAATGACCAATGACTAATGACCAATCACCAATACCCTGAATTATGCCAACTTACACAGGAATTTCCAGCGAAGCCTTCAGGCATCCACTAGATCGCCAAGCCGAGCAAGCTTTACGAAATTTACCGGGATTTGATTTAATTGCTCGTAAATTTGTGGAATTTATCTACGAACGCCCTCAATTAGTCTATCTAATGGGTAACACCATCCAAGTCGGGCCGCGTCAATATTCCACTATTTACCAAATGTTTCGGGAATGCGTCCGAGATTTGGACATTTACCCAGAACCTACACTGTTTGTCTCGCAAGATCCCCAACCAAATAGCTATGCGCTGGGGCAAGAAAATCCTTACATAGTCGTAAATACAGGGATACTAGACTTACTAGATGAAGCCGAGATTCGGGTGGTGTTAGCCCATGAACTGGGGCATATTAAATGTGGTCATACTATTTTAATTCAAATGGCGATGTGGGCGATGAGTGCTGCTTCCGCCTTGGGTGAATTGACCTTCGGCCTCGGTAATCTTGTCACACAAGGCTTAATTTATGCTTTTTTTGAGTGGCGGCGCAAAGCCGAGTTATCGTCAGATCGTGCCGCACTACTAGTTGTGGATGACTTGAATCCTGTAATGTTAACGATGATGAAACTCTCTGGCGGTAGTCACAAATATGCCAATGAGTGTAGTTTACAAGAGTTTATCAAGCAGTCAGAAAATTATCAGGCACTTGATGATGATGGACTGAATCAGGTATATAAATTCTTGATGTACAATGGCGCTCAGGGTACAATGTTGACTCATCCTTTCCCTGTTGAACGCTTGCATTACTTACGGGCGTGGGCAGTATCCGAAGAATACCAGCAAATTCGCCGAGGAAATTATCAGCGATCGCCTGCTTCCGGAGCAGTTAATGTTCCAGCAGAATCTTCCGAAAATCAGACAGAAACTTTACGCCGTCAAATTGAAGAACTACAACGAGAAATCGACAGAATCAGAAGGAATCAGTAGTTTTTAGTCCTAAAGGTGGATTTAGACCCCCGACTTCTTTGAGAAGTCGGGGATCTGGGTAGTTCACAAATACTTAGAAAATAACCAGATAATTACTCCAGTTCCCAATATACAAATAATTCCCGCCAAACCAGCTAGGGGTTTTTTATTCTTACCTGTAAACCAATCAGAGACTTTACCTGTGTAATTAATTAATTCTGCTGTATCTAGGGTAGCGATCGCCCATACCCATCCCGCGTGCAATCCCCAAGCTAAACCCAAGTTACCGCGATCGGCAAAGCGTGCCAATACCAGCACCATTCCCATCAGCCACAATCCAGGGAGTTGGGGTGCTGTTTCGCTTTGCTCCCAAACCAAATGTAGCAAAGCAAAAATCAAGCTAGAAATTGCTGCTGCTACCAAAATTGGGTAATCCTGTGCTAATTCAGTGAACAGGAAACCGCGAAAAACTAACTCTTCTATCCCACCGACTAAGAACGCTATCAAGAAAATCGGTAGCAAGATGGGTAGTAGTAACTTGAAATTCGTCTTTTCAAAAGAACACCAGCCTAACCAGAATTGCCCACTAAATACAATAGCTAGACTCAGCACTCCCAAACCAAAACCTAGTGCTAAAGAACCAAGAGTTGAAAGATTGCTAACAAAACCGTAATCTGAAAAAGATTTATTAGTAAGCAAAACAACTCCCCAAAGAATCAGGGGAGCTAATAGGTAAAGTGACACCAATAACGGCATCTTTTGCTCTGGCTGTAAAGGTTTAGGAGGTTGCCAATTAAGCAATATTGCTGATACTGCTGCTACTGGCAACCAGCTAACTATCCAGCAAACAAAAAATGCCATCACTATAACTAGTGCTGGCGCATTTTCCATAAATGCCAGTAAGGCATTGACCGAAGGCTCAAAGAAAGTTATCAAAATAAACACGATAGACTCCTTGCATTATAGATTTCTTGCTGATTAATCAAGACTCTACTAAACTTGGTGACTTCTGCAAGGAGTCTAATCGTATTTTTGAACTGGGACAAAATTCTCTCAATAGAGCTACCAGTTTGCTATTAGGGTAAGGAGAAGTTATCATCATCTGAAACTTATCCCTACCATCAGCAAATTTACTCTTCGTCTTCCAAATCTTCGTCTGATTCGTCAGAGTCTATATCTTGTGAGGTCAGTTTTTTATCAGTTTCACCGAGTTGAATTAAGTGAATATGTTTGTATCCCAGTCTAATTTCAAACTCATCTCCAGGCTTTAAACCCATTGCTTTGGTATATGTAGCACCAATCACAATCTGACCATTTTGATGGACACTAACCCGATAGGTCGGTTCACGACCACGGCCATCTTTAGGTGCTTCTGGACTTAGAGGAATTCCTCTAGCAGATAGCAAAGCGTCATAAAAATCGGTGAGATTGACACGAACCTGGTTATTCTTAGTAACAGTGTAATAGCCGCACTGTTTAGCTCTTTCTCGGCGTGGTAAAGTGGAAAGTTCTTTTACTTTCGCAAGTAGTGCTTTTCCGGTTAATGGCGCGGTTGCAGTTTCAGTCATTATGCTCAAATTTTCCTTACTCTCTCCAAACTGATAAACGATGTAGTCTTATGCCAGCATTTAGCTTTTTAGCATTTGCATAGAGCTACTTAAGACCCTAGTGTAAAGGGTGAATTCCTGCCGATAGGAGCCAAAAGAACTTCTATTATGGTTGTCCACAACCAACTAGAGGCTATAGTTGCCACAGACATTTATTTTGGTGATGTTACGGCACTTTTAACCATTATTCGCCATCAGAAAGAAAACTATTTTCTCCTTTGGCGCTACTGTAGCGGTGTAACTTTCAGCCACCTTTACAAATTGGTCAGGTTCTACTGCAAATAAGTCGTAGACCTAAGAAATTGCAGGTTTTTCACTTTCAGTGCTTGTCTTTATTGCCAATGAGCAAGTAGAGTTTTCTCCACTCGTCCTCTCAAGCTTTAGACAGCATAGTATTTCAATAGAGTCCTACGGGCATAAGCCCTTTTGTCCTGCCAGTAGAGACGCGAATTTTCTTGTCTCTACATTACGAATCAACAAAGCAGTAGTAGCCGCGCTGATACGGCTATTAATTCTGGTTTTGTCACTTCGTAATTTTATATTAAATACTAGCATGGACTAATAATAGCAAAATAGTTGTTTAATTTTGAATTAAAGTTGCTGGTAAATTTTTATTTAAATTCCTGGACTTGAAAGTTGAAAAAAGCAGTGGAGATTTTACTAACCCTTTATTGCAAGCGTGAGTATTGGCATCTGGCTTTTATAAAAATTTATATAATTGAGACGAGCAGTTTTGACCAATGAGTTAAATCCAAGATTTTCTTGATTGAGAGTCAGCCAAAAAGCAAAAAGTCTCGCGTGTACGGGTTTTCCAGTGCTCTAACTTTTCTTTGAAAGTGGTGAGGATTTGTCTTCTGATTATTATCCGAAGGTCAAAAGCGATCAGAGGATTTTGCACGTCTGTCTATGGGAATAATAAGTCTCTTAACAGATGCCTAGGGCTTGATTGTCAGTACTATATGTTGAACATGGGCTTTTACACTTCTATATAATCAAAAAATTCCGTCAAGGGTTACCGAAGCCAGAATTTTCCAACCGAGACTGCTAGACTCAAGCTGACATAAAGATGTGTTGCTAACCTGACATGTATTTAATTTGGATATGATCGCAAGTTCAGAGATGAACCTAAGTCCCTCTATCCGCAAACCCTCTTTCCTTTACATTGCTAAACAGATAAATTTAATGGAAAGCTGCAATTACATTTTTGGCGTTTTATCTTAGAATTTGACAAAAATCTTGTCTACAGGGCTGCTACAACTAAAATTTTAATGGTTATCCTTAAACTAGAATCAGTCACTCTTTAATCGTCAGTATATTAACACCAGGGTTTGAATTAAGGCAAAAAGAGTATAGCTCACTTTTCGCAATTACCTACCTTGACTGATGATTTTCGAGCCTGGTGAAGCAATTTTAAAATTTTGGTTAGTGGTAATGAAAGTTATTTTTAAGGTAATTCGACAGCAACAAAATTCCTCTCCTGTTGTGCAAACCTACCTTGTGGAGGCAGAACCAGGTAATACAATCTTGGATTGCCTCAATCATATTAAGTGGGAGCAAGATGGAACTTTAGCATTTCGCAAAAATTGCCGCAATACCATTTGTGGTAGCTGTGCTATACGAATTAATGGACGTTCGGCTTTAGCTTGTAAGGAAAATGTTGGCAGTGAACTTGCCAGATTACAACAAATACCATCATCAGAAAGTAAAGTAAATGCCATTGGCGAAATCACGATCGCTCCTCTCGGTAATATGCCCGTGATTAAAGATTTGGTTGTAGATATGAGCAGCTTTTGGAATAATCTAGAGGCAGTTGCTCCTTATGTGAGTACGGCAGCACGACAAGTACCAGAAAGAGAGTTTTTGCAAACACCACAAGAGCGATCGCGCCTCGATCAAACTGGTAACTGTATTATGTGCGGTGCTTGTTACTCTGAATGCAACGCCCGTGAAGTCAATCCAGACTTTGTAGGGCCTCATGCCCTTGCCAAAGCTTACCGGATGGTAGGAGACTCCCGCGATAGCGATACCGAAAATCGTTTAGAAAGTTACAACGAAGGTACTAAAGGTGTATGGGGTTGTACCCGTTGTTTATATTGCGATTCAGTTTGTCCAATGGAAGTTGCACCATTAGAACAAATCACCAAAATTAAACAAGAAATTCTCACTCACAAACAAGCCAGCGACAGCCGCTCAATTCGCCACCGAAAAGTATTGATAGATTTGGTTAAAGAAGGTGGTTGGATTGATGAACGTCAATTTGGTTTACAAGTGGTCGGTAATTATTTTCGGGATTTAAAAGGATTACTCAGCCTTGCACCCCTAGGTTTGCGGATGTTATGTCGAGGTAAATTCCCCCTATCATTTGAAGCCTCTGAAGGGACGCAACAAGTGCGATCGCTCATTGAATCTGTGCAACAAGAATTAGGGAATAGGGAATAGGGAATTTTCTTTCACCACTCCCTACTCCCCATTCCCCATTCTTCAACGCGGTTCTTGAGGTATATTCAACGGCCGTCCAAAACGGTCATATACTAAAACATCCCACTGCCCATTGTTACTAGATTCAAAAGCAATCCTACTACCGTCAGCGCTAATTGTAGGGTTGCGGACTTCCGCTTGCAGGTTAGAAGTCATATTTCGTGATTGGCGTGTCTCCCGGTCGTAGAGAAAAATAGCCGATCGCCCCTGACGACTAGCCGCAAACACAACATAACGACCATCTTGTGAAACACTAGGATGATTTGCGATCGCATCAAGGGAGTTTAAACCTGGTAAATCAACCAAATCGCGAGTTACCGTATCAAACATATAAACATCTTGGCTACCCCGTCGGTCAGTAATAAAAACAATGTATCTCCCAGAAATCTGGGGGTTTAATTCCGACGCTAAACTATTGAGACTCCGACCCCCCGGATCAAAGGGATAACTCAAAAGACGAGGGTAACCAAAACACCCAGTCAGTAAACTGGAGCATAAAAATATAGGTATAAAAAAAACACGTTTCATATAATTTTAGTCATTAGTCATTAGTCAATAGTCTCACAACTCCTGACTCCTAACTCCTGACTCCTAACTCCTAACTCCTAACTCCTACGGGGGTGGACTTACAGTTGCACCATTGGGAATATCTAACTCAATATTTGGCCCCCGATCTAAGACTTCAATATCCCACTGACCACGGCTGGCGCTTTCAAAAACAATATAACGTCCATCTGGGCTAATATTTGGTTTTCTGACCCAGCCGCGATAGGTTGGTGTAACGATTTGCGACTGTTGCGTAGCGCGATCGTAAAGCGCCACCACTGGTCTACCTTGGTCACTAGTAAGATAAGCAATATAACGCCCGGTGTAGCTCAAGCTAGGACTTTCGGCAATTGTCTCCGCTCGGTTGATCCCCGGTGTGCGAATAAAAAATTGCCTCTCCAAATCGTACATTAGTAGCTGCTGATTACCATTCCGATTCGATACAAACGCTAAAAAGCGCCCATTTCCGCTCAAAACAGGTTGCTCCTCGGTGTAGCGACTGTTGAGGGAAGTAGGCCCTATGGGAACATCGTTAGAACCACAAGATACAAGCAAACTTGTTAAACCAAAAACTAGGCTCCAATGAATTGGTCTTTGGAGCCAAAATGTAGGCGTAAATTTTTCCACCTCAATTGTTTTCCGTTGCCTCTAAACCTACTTCCACACCAAACCTTTTAAATATCGTCATCAAAATCGCTCGAATTATCTGGCCCTTCATTTGGCTTTTCAATCGGGCTGTATGGCACATAATCAGTTGGGATCGCATCGTCATCTTCGCGCGGTCTTCGAGGAGTTGAGTCACTGGTGGGACGACGCCTTCTCGGTCTGGGAGCAACATCATCTTCACGACTTTCGGGACGCTGGGGCCCATTATTACTGCGGCGAGAAGGTTTTCTGACCTCTCCACCGGAAGTTTCCCAATCATCAACTTGCCTAGACGAAGAACCCCAATTTTCTTCTTCAGAGGTTTCAGAAGGGCGATTCACAGGACGCCCAGAAGTACGCCGCCGTGTTCTATCCGTTGGAGCCTGTCTTTCACTACTGCTGCCGTTACGGCGTTCTGAACGACGGGGGGGTTGCTCCTGGTAGTAGTCATCACGAGTTGAAATCTCATCCCTGCTACCCCGAATCCGGGCACGCACGGGGCGTTCCTCCTCGTCTTCATAAGGCAATGGATCTAAGTCTGCATCCATTTCCGCTTGATACTTTCTGCGATCGTTATACGAATAGTTTCTGCTTACCTCCCGCTCGTCATCCACAATCGGAGTGTTGCGCTTTGCTTGCTGGGTAGCTATACTCCGCAGGCGAATACTTTCAACTGCAAAAAATACAGTTGTGCCAACTAAAAGCAGTTGCCCAAATTGTAGAATCGGGTCTAGCCGCCATCCTTGAAAGACGAGAATGAAGCCGCAGAGCAAGCCGACTGCGGCAAAAAATATGTCTTGATCCCGTGACAATTCTGGACGCACAGTGCGGAGAAAATACAGTGCTGCCCCAGCCACAGCCAGGAAAATTCCTAGAATACTGGCTGAGTTTGCTCCAAAATTTACCTGAGCCAGAAAACTGGCTGAGTTCAGCCCAAAATTTATCATTGCTGTTTTCCCGATATCAAATCTATGTTAGCGAGTCACAATTAAAATCACTACTCTAATTAGGAACGATATATTGAAGCTTCAAAGCTTCTGACAAAGAAGCTCTGAAGCTATTCACCGAAAAGTAAAAACACCTATGTCTATCATCTACAATTGCGGCCAGTTGCAGAAAATGCTGCTTTTGGTGCAATAAATGTAGATAGCTGACAGACAATCGATTGTGAGAGTTAAATTAACTCTCATAAGCATTATGAACGCTGAATTTTATCTTTTTGGCTAATGAAAATTAGACCAACTGTAACGGGTATCACAACAATTGCAGTACCCCAAGCCAAACTCCAAAGAAAATTTGCTAAAGAAGGCGTCATACTTCTCAACCTTTTTTTACACACTTCATCCTAATTTTAATAGTGTATTACTTTCTTGAGAAGCCTCTGGGCGTTAACTGCCAAACTTAATAACCCTTCTTGATAGTCATTGATTTAACTGCGTGAGTGTGTTTCCTTTTGTATTCCAGAAGGAAGTGACAGCATTTGGTTAAAATAATGATGAGAGTGCTTTACAAAGCTTCAAATTTTTTAGCGATGTCTACGATGGGCTTTTCGGCGTCGCAAAGTGCTATGAGCCAGTACAGTCCTCCCCTTTTAGGAGAGTTAGGACTAAGGGTTTTCCCACATATAGACTGGCGTTAGCGATGCAGGAGCGTCACCCGAAGGACTTGCCGTTGCCTAAATTTTTCTTTCTTTACAGACAGATAGTACCTTAAAACGATGACTGGTGTTGACCTGACTGCTTGGATTCTTGGCCCTGTGTTAGGGGTAATGACATTTTTGTTTATATTCCGGATCATTCTCACTTGGTATCCGCAAGTGGATCTGAATCGTTTGCCCTTTAATTTGATAGCTTGGCCGACTGAACCATTTTTAATCCCGTTGCGAAAGCTAGTGCAACCTATAGGCGGGGTAGACATTACACCTATTATTTGGGTTGGGATTTTCAGCCTACTGCGAGAAATTCTGCTAGGTCAACAAGGATTACTGACTATGCTATCTCGTGTAAATTAGGGTACAGGTTACAGGGTAAAGGTTACAGGTTATAACCCTGTCCCCTGTAACCTATAACCTTTTTCCTTCCCTACTCTCCTAACCGTTCATTTCCTGCACAAAATTTGTATAGACATTACCCTGCAAAAACTGTGGAGTTTCCATAATTTTTTGATGAAACCCGATGGTAGTAGGAAGTCCAGTAATGGCACATTCCCGAAGTGCGCGTTTCATGCGGTTAATAGCAGTGGGTCGATCTGGTGCCCAAACAATTAACTTGCCGATCAAGGAATCGTAGTAGGGCGGGATTTGGTAATCTGTGTAAACGTGGGAATCAATCCGAACACCAGGTCCTCCGGGGGGGAGATAGCCGCTGATTCTTCCAGGAGATGGGCGAAAATCATGATCTGGATCTTCAGCGTTGATCCGGCATTCGATCGCATGACCTCGTAATACTACTTGTTCTTGGGTAAGCTTGAGTCTTTCCCCTTGGGCAATGCGGATTTGTTCTGCAACTAAGTCTATCCCAGTAATCATCTCTGTTACAGGGTGTTCTACTTGAATTCGGGTATTCATTTCCATAAAGTAGAATTTCCCCGATCTATCCAAAAGAAACTCGATAGTACCCGCCCCACTGTAGTTAATGAATTGGGCAGCTTTGACAGCAGCTTGTCCCATTTTCTCGCGCAGGTCTTGGTCGAGAGCCGGACTTGGTGCTTCTTCTAGTAGCTTTTGATTCCGGCGTTGAATAGAGCAATCACGTTCACCCAAGTGGATAACATTGCCGTAGTTATCCGCCAAAATTTGAAATTCGATGTGCCGGGGACGTTCAATAAATTTTTCGATATAAACGCCGGAATTCCCAAAAGCTGCTCCTGCTTCCCCTTGAGCCGCCAAGAAAAGTTTGACAAATTCATCTTCAGAACGAACTAGGCGCATACCCCGTCCGCCGCCACCTGCTGTAGCTTTGATCATTACTGGATAGCCAATATCTTTGGCAAATCCTAATCCTTCTTGCTCGGATTCTACCAACCCCTCACTACCTGGTACTGTCGGGACTCCAGCTTTTTGCATGGTTTCTTTGGCAGTGGATTTATCCCCCATCAGCTTGATAGCTTCTGGAGTCGGGCCGATAAAAGCAATATGATGGTCGGCACAGATTTCCGCAAACCGGGCATTTTCTGCCAAAAAACCATAGCCTGGATGAATAGCAGTAGCATTGCGCGTCAGTGCAGCAGCAATAATATTCGGAATATTCAAATAACTTTTACTGCTAGCAGGTTCGCCAATGCAAACTGCTTCATCAGCAAGTTGGACGTGGAGAGCATTACGGTCAACGGTGGAGTGAACCGCAACTGTTGCAATCCCCATTTCTTCACAGGCGCGGAGAATGCGAAGGGCGATTTCTCCCCGATTGGCAATTAATATTTTGTCAAACTTCATTTTTTAGTTTCGATATCATTACCAGTAGATTGACATTTTCTCTGATCCAACTTGAAACAACGCTTCCGCATTATTTCAAATTATGACAGGAGATTCGCCACCCTGATTCTAAGCAAACTTGAGATTGCAGGCTTGCTGGCTCTACAGGTCTTACTACACTAACAACATTGCTGCTGTAAGTCTTGGCTAGCCTAGTAAGCTGGGCTTTTGCGTAGGCATACCCCGCCGAACACAGCAGCTCTACCCCCTTTAATATCACTTGTGCAGCTGCTAGATTTCTGTCAGTCTGATACCGCCTTGAGAAAATTTATATTTTTGAGCAACTGAATTTAGATATCACCTTACTATAATTATTTTCTTATGCTATAGTCTATCTTTAGAGAAACCATGCGGATGTGGCGGAATTGGTATACGCGCACGCTTGAGGTGCGTGTGGCTTTGCCTTGCGAGTTCGAGTCTCGCCATCCGCATTTTCGCTTGTTTAATTATAGGGTCGATAGTCAAGGGTCAAAAAACCTTAGACTATTGACCCTTAAATATTTCTCTTATTTCTAATACTTCCTCAACGAAAATCGGCGGGAATCCCATACCTTTGAGGGGTGGGAGGGATAGCCGCCCGCCTCCAAAGTCATTAGTCATTGGTCATTGGTGCTAATTACTAATGACCAATGACTAATGACTCGAAATCCCCCGGCTTCAAGCCGGGGGATGAGTTAAGGCAACTTTACTGTGTAAATGAGTTTGTAGTAGTGACTTTAGTACTTGTATAAAGCACTGAAGTGCTTGCTACGTAATAGAATTTGACAAAACGAAAAAATCTTTCCCTATTCCCCAGCAAGCAAATTTGCCTTGTCAAATTACTAGTTTTTTATGCTTTTATAGAAATAAGTGAAGTTTTGTAAAAAGCATTGACTATTACTTTTACGCCGACAAACAACCTAGCACTACCGCCAGCTTGGCATCGCCTCACTCCGATTTGGCAAGGAGGGGAGGAGATAATTCAACAAAGTTTACCTCACACTCAACTAGCGCCTGCTTGGCAGCTAATGCTTTTGGGTGATGGCTCCCCAACACGTCACTTGGAATTGCTCACAGGTGAGCCTGTAGAAGTAGATGTTATTGATATGTCATTGATTGGCATGGACTTGGATGCTGCTCCTGAGTTAATCCAAGCTGTCCCAGGGCCGCGATTACGGCGACAAGTATGGCTACGTACTGCTTCTGGTCAGCGATTAGCGTATGCTACCTCGTGGTGGGAAGCTAGTCATGTAGATGAGTATTTACAAAACCGCTCATTACCAATTTGGGCAAGTTTAGCTCGTCTTCGCACAGAGTTATATCGGGATGTTCGAGGAATTTATTATGGTGACTCATCAGCGCTACAGTCAGGTTTTGATGTAACTGGGCCTTTTTGGGGTCGCCACTATTTGTTTTGGCATCATGGACAGCCATTAACATTAATTTATGAAGTTTTTTCGCCTTATTTAACCAAATATTTGGGGCCTATGCAATTGAGTACTATTAATACTGAGGCATAGGATTAATTTCAACAACATATCTAAATTTGTAAGATTGGTAGTCGATACAAAATCTTGCATACTGAATTTAGCTTGGTTAGATAAAGTTAATACCACAGGTGGAAGCTCAGTAAATAGAAGGTAATGTGGCTTGCTGATGACTTGCAGCAATGCCCAAGTTAGTTATATCCTCGAAGTGCTTAAAATGACGGATGTGAACTTTCCGAGACTTTCTGATAGAAGCAACTGTCTCAAGGAAGTTTCCTGCGAAATTCAACAAAGCGTGTTAAAAAAGGTAACTAACTGCGAAAATGCTGCTTTTGAAACATTCGAGAAGGTTGATTACGCAGTTTAAAATAGAAAAATTTATGCAGTTAACTGCCCTAAATAAGGAGAAGCTTTTTGGTTGACTTAACCAATCAAGCAAGTAATGAGTTTGCAATATGAGGTATAGGTTTCAATGGCACTGCCTGTTGTGTCTGTTCCAATGAAAAAAAATAAGAAACCGTCTTTGGTGCTGACGCTTTCGGCTGCTGGGTTATTGATTGGTGCGGGAAGTGCAGCATACTGGTTTACCCAAAGACAACCATCTTCCAGGAATTTGCTAGTAGGTGCAAATATTATTCCTGGTGATGCTCTGTTTGCGGTTTCTCTGACAACAGATCCCCAACAGTGGCAGAAATTGCGGGAGTTTGGGACAAAAGACACCCAAGTAGAATTGGACAAAAATTTAGTTCAGTTACGCGATCGCTTTCTGACTAATAATGGTTACGATTTCCAAAAAGATATTGCTCCTTGGGTAGGCAATGACATTGCGATCGCAATTCTTGCCCCAGCAGCGGGGAATAAACCTGCACCCAAACCAGTTACCACCAATGAAAATGCTGCTATTGAGCAGCAGTCGATGGTAATGGTATTGCCAGTGAAAAACCCAGAAATCGCCAAAAGCATTTTGGCACAACCCAAAACCCTTAAACAAGGTAAATGGATTGACCGTACTTATCAAGGGTTTGCCATTAAACAAAGTGAGGGACAATCAGGGCAAAACTTCTCGGCTGCATTACTAGATGGGCGTTTTTTAGTGATAACTGATAGTCCCAAAGCCACAGAAAGAGCTATCGACGCCTACAAAAATAAAACATCCCTAGCCACAACAGGGGGATTTGCTGAGAATTTTCCGAAAATCGCCAACTACCAACCCTTTGCCCAGTTTTACGTAAATGTGCCAGCCGCAGCCAAAATAGCCGCTGCTTCTCCAAACCGTCCTTTACCTGCTCAAGTTTTGGCTCAACTGCAAAATAACCAAGGTTTAGCGGGGACAATGATCTTAGAGCCAGAAGGAATCCGCTTAAAGGGCGTTTCTTGGTTAAACCCTAATAGTCAACGACTGCTGGCGGTGGAAAACAAAGCTGGGAAAATGCAAAGCCGCGTACCAGCAGAAACTTTAATGATGCTTTCGGGGGGCAATTTACAGCGGTTGTGGGGAAACTACATTTTAACGTCTCAGAGAAATCCCCTTTCACCGATCGCACCAGAACAGATTAGAGGTGGGATAAAATCGCTTACCGATCTCGATTTAGATAAGGATTTGCTCAGTTGGATGAAAGGCGAGTTTTCCTTATCACTGATTCCTACTACTCCAAAACAAGGTTCACCAGATGATTTTCGTGTGGGTTTGCTGTTCATGGTACAGACAAATAATCGCAAATCGGCTGAAACATCCATCACTCAGCTGGATGAAGTGATGAAAAATCAATACCAGTTCCAAGTGCAACCTGGGAAAGTCGGAGGTCAATCCGTTGTTAATTGGGTATCACCTTATGGTACGTTAACGGCCACCCACGGCTGGTTAGATGAAGATATCGCTTTCTTAGTAGTGGGCGCTCCCATCACTGATAAAATCGTTCCCAAACCCAACAACACACTAGCTAGCACAATCCCCTTCCAAGAAACAGTTCCTACAGAACCCAATCCGACAAATGGTCAATTTTTCCTGGATGTGGAACGAACTGTGAAAAATTTCCCTTTACCAACTCTAATTCCCAATCAACAAACTTTGCTAGCTGCAACGCGCTCAATTGGGATGACATCTGCTGTCAGCGACAGTCGCAGTAACCGCTACGACATTTTTATCGCGCTCAAAAAAGTTAGTAACACCACTACATTGCCTACTCCAGAAAGCAGTAAGAGTAACTCTGTTAAATAGGGTACTGGGGATTGGGTACTGGGGATTGGGTACTAGGGAAGAAATTCTTTTAAGATTGGTTGGGATCTAAATCCACATACTTATCTTTTCTAATCCCCAGTCCCTAGTCCCCAGTCCCTAATCCCCAGTCCCCAATCCCCAATTCCCAATCCCCAATTCCCAATTTCCCATTTCCCCTGTCTCATTACCCTCTAAACATATAGGATCAGAACAGTCAGAAATCCATATTTTAAATTATCCACGGAGAGAACACTTTATGAATCTGGTTGTACTCCAGAACTGGCTGGACAATGCGTCTTTTGCCATATTATTCCTAACAATGCTCGTGTATTGGGGAGGAGCGGCTTTTCCAAATCTGCCTTATCTAGCCGCTTTGGGGACAGCTGGAATGGCGATCGCAAATTTGAGTATTGCGACTCTATTAGGGGCACGATGGATCGAAGCTGGTTACTTTCCCCTAAGTAATCTCTATGAATCCCTGTTTTTCTTAACTTGGGGAATTACCGCCGTCCATCTAATTGCTGAAAATAGTAGCCGTAGCCGCTTAGTAGGGGTTGCAACAGCTCCGGTGGCAATGGCTATTACTGCTTTTGCTACTATGACACTACCATCGCAGATGCAAGCGTCAGAACCCCTAGTACCTGCCTTGAAGTCAAATTGGCTGATGATGCACGTCAGCGTCATGATGTTGAGTTATTCTGCTTTGATGGTGGGTTCATTATTAGCGATCGCTTTTTTGATTGTCACTCGCGGTCAAAATATCCAACTACAAGGAAGTTCTGTTGGTGCTGGTGGTTATCGCAGCAACGGTTACCGCTTGCACAAAGCGTCTGAAGTAATTTCTCAATCACCAGCCCCCGCTGTCGAAAATAACGGCTTTGCCCGTTTTGAAACTAGTAGCAACGGCAACGGTAACGGTAACACAGCTGTTTTGAATTTAGTGACTACCCCTGAATCTCAAGCCGTAGCATCTGCTGAACCTCTTTCACCCCAGCGCCTTAGCCTTGCCGAAACCCTCGACAACATCAGCTATCGCATCATCGGACTAGGATTTCCCCTGCTGACAATTGGCATCATTGCCGGTGGCGTTTGGGCTAACGAAGCCTGGGGTTCCTACTGGAGTTGGGACCCGAAAGAAACTTGGGCATTAATCACCTGGTTAGTATTCGCCGCCTACCTTCACGCCAGAATTACTCGCGGTTGGCAAGGGCGTCGTCCCGCAATTTTAGCCTCCGCCGGCTTGCTTGTGGTTTGGGTTTGCTATCTCGGTGTAAATCTTTTGGGTAAAGGTTTGCATTCTTACGGTTGGTTTTTCTAAGAACCGTTTAAATAAAACTACCCCACCCGCGTTGCCGCGCACCCTCCCCTTGATAAGGGGAGGATTGGGGAGGGGTAACGCGAGAATTATAGGCTAATTTACCGGATATCAAATTATTACTAAATTTTTATTTAACCAGTAGTAAATCTATAAAATCATCATTTTATTTCGGATGAACTGTTATATCTCTGGAAAATATAGATTTATTGACAGGAGATTTTTATGGAAGATGGATTTGAGATACTAAACCATGATGAAGTTGTGTCTATAGAACCAGACACTTTTAATAAGTTAAATATTGCCAAAACTTTTAAAGTCCGTGATTTGATTACAGCAATTAAGGAATATGTTGGAGCAGAAGAAACAGACGAAGTAAATTTGTATACCCAAGGATTAAATTGTGAAGTTTTGCAATTTAGTACTTTGGGATGGAAAAAAGGAAAAGTTAGACTTGCTTTAGAATTTTGTCCTGATGAATCTGAGTCACCACTTGATGAAATTTTTCAAAAACTCAAACAAGTGGAAAATTAATATCAAATGAGCAAAAGAACCCTGACTTCTTAAAGAAGTCGGGGTTCTGGACACCGCGACACATTGAGATTTGTTGTAAAGTCCAAACATTTAAATATTTTCATCGTTAGTGATCGCTCGGCATAGATCCTGATTTAATCTAAAATGGAGTTCAAAGACTCATCAACGAATATCAAAGCCTCATTACAGCAATTTTCTTATAATGTAATCATATCTCATCTAGCAGAGGTAAAACTATGACTATTGAACAAACAGTTCTACAAACATTTCGAGAATTGCCACCAGATAAACAGCAAGAAGTTTTAGATTTTATTCAATTTCTCCAATATAAATTATCAGTTAAAAAACCATTTTCTCTATCTGAACATCAAAAAACTTCAAGAGAAAGTAAAGATATTACTGATTTTTGGTCAGCTTTACAAGACTTTAGACAAAGGGTTGATTTAGAAAGTATTGATGATGACACTTTTGAAAATCTCCGGGATAAGTCACCAGGAAGAGAAGTTAATTTATGAGTTTAAATTATTTACTAGATACTAATATTTTGTCGGAGGCTAAACGACCTCATCCCAACGAGAAAGTAATGGAAAAGCTAAGATTATATAGACAAGAAACAGCCACAGCTATCCTAGTTATCCATGAAATGTTATATGGTTGTTTCCGTCTTCCTATTTCTAAAAAACGTCAAGATATAGAGGATTATATCAACAACGTAATTTTAGCAGAAATCCCTTTATTTGATTACGAGCTAAAATCTGCACAATATCATGCTCAGGAAAGAGCTAGATTATCAAAAATTGGTAAAAATCCTGGATTTATTGATGGGCAAATTGCGAGTATTGCAGTTATAAATAACTTGATTTTAGTAACGAATAATGTAGCAGATTTTAAAGATTTTGATGGTATAAACATAGAAAAATGGTTCATTAATTAAGATACCGCATTGTTTATTCAATTTGTTATGCGTATTGCTTTGGTTTGGACATCACCAATGCGTTCAGTTATTTTCAAAGACTGATTGTAGAGTGCGTAAGCGTAGCCCGTCGTAGACATCGCTCGGCATACATCCTGATTTAATCTAAAATTGCCTAATCACGAAGACGCGATAAATCGCCGTCTCTACAAAGGAATGATTATTGTAGAGACGGCGATTTATCGCGTCTCTTGCCTTAACCGAACAGTATTGCGAGGTTCACGAATGAAGCTCCGAGGTTCATCAACGAAGCTCTGAGGTTCATTAATGGAGTTCAAAGACTCATCCACGAGTATAAAAGACTCATTCACGAGTATAAAAGACTCGTCCATGAGTATAAAAGACTCATTCACGAGTATCAAAGGCTCGTCCACGAGTATAAAAGACTCATTCACGAGTATAAAAGACTCATTCACGAGTATAAAAGACTCGTCCGCGAGTATCAAAGACTCGTCCACGAGTATCAAAGACTCTCGCGCGAGTATTAAAGACTCATTACAGCAATTTTCATTTATTTAGAAAACACTCTCGCGTTCTTCTTTGCGCCTTTGCGTGAGACAAAAAATCTTTCCGTCCTGTAATTACGAATTACGAATTACGAATTACGAATTATCCTATCAAGACTTGCACTTACACTTTCAGCATCCGGTGACTTCAATCGCTGCAAAATCTCTAAAGCTGGTTGCAAATAGGATATCGCTTTAGTGTATTCACCCTGCTGTTCTGCCAAATGTCCTAACAACCACAGAGTCATTGCCTTGCCTTGGACATTTCCAATGCGTTCATTTATTTCCAAAGATTGATTGAAAAGTGCGATCGCTTTATCCACTTCCCCTTTGTTGGCGTAGATACTTGCCAGTCGGTGCAACGTCGCTACTTTGCCTTTGACATAACCAATGCGTTGAGTTATTTCCAAAGACTGATTATAGAGTTTGATTGCTTGCTCCAATTCCCCTTTGTTGGCGTAGATACCTGCCAGACAGTGCAACGTGGCGGCTTTACCTTGGACATATCCAATGCGTTTATTTATTTCCAAAGACTGATTATAGAGTTTGATTGCTTGCTCCACTTCCCCTTTGCTGGCGTAGATAATCCCCATCTGGTGCAACGTTGCCGCTTTGCCTTGGACATATCCAATCCGTTCTTTTATTTCCAAAGATTTATTGAAAAGTGCGATCGCTTCTTCCACTTCCCCTTTGTTGGCGTAGATAATTCCTAGATTGTTCAACGTCGCCGCTTTGCCTTGGACATCACCAATGCGTTCTTTTATTGACAAAGACTGATTGTAGAATGCGATCGCTTCATCCACATCTCCTTTGTTGGCGTAGATCACTCCCAGACAGTGCAACGTCGCCGCTTTGCCTTGGACATCACCAATGCGTTCTTTTATTGACAAAGACTGATTGTAGAGTGCGATCGCTTCATCCACTTCCCCTTTCTTGGCGTAGATAATTCCCAGTTGCTGCAACGTCGCCGCTTTGCCTTGGAGATTATCAGTACGTTCGTATAGTTCTAAAGACTGATTGTAGAGTGCGATCGCTTGGTCAATTTCCCGTGTGTTGGCTTTCAGCATCCCAAAATGATGATAAATTGATACTAATTCTTCTTCGTCTTCTGTGGGACAAAGATTTAAAGTTTGTTGGTAATAGTTTAATGCCTGATCAACCTCACCCATTTGGTGTTCACAATAAGCAATTTCTTTGAGAACACTATGGTTTTTAGTAATTTATAAGGGTGCTTTCATGAGAAGATCGTTTAAACAGGTAGGGTAATTAACCTGTTTAAAAACCCAATGTTGCCTAACGGCAGTCTGAACCTTGACAATTGAATCTATGCGGTTCTACTGCATTGTTCTAGTTCCTCCTAGCAGTAGGTAAAAGATTCATAGGGGCTAGACGAATCAGAATTTTGAAACAAATCGTTTCAAGTTAAACAGAACTTGCACGGCAGTTGCTTCAAGTCGGCATAGCCGCCCAACGCACTGCCTCAGCAATGCAACTAGGGTAGGGCATACCCAAAGTTAACGCTTGGGGAGAGTCCCACCTCTGGGCTAGGTAACGCAAGGAACTTAGTTTAAGTGGTCTCGTTGAACCAAGAATCCCCGTCGATTTATTGCGGGGAGTGTCAACTAACCATTCCAACAGCCGAGGATTTCCATCTGCTGCTTTTTTGGCACGTTTCGGCAAATCTGGCTGAAATTGCCAACTGCCATTAAACGAATCCAGACGATTATACTTTTTAATTAAATCTGCCCCACCCAAAGCCCCCAGAGGTTCGCGGTACAGACGATGATTCAGTTCCGACAACGTGAAATCGTAGCGACAGGTAATAATTACCTTGTGGGGAAGTTGGGAATTTTGCATCGCCTTCAGCAACGCCAGCAGTACATCCACAACTTGTGGTTGCAAGACATAAACCCCATTTCGTAATTCCAAATTAGCCTCAAAGTCATCCAGCACAAAGGCAAAGCGCTGTTCTTTGGAATTGAGTCCTTCAGTGAAAAACTTAGTGAGACGCTGCATCAACGGTAACTTGCCATTGAGAATTTCATGCCCCCGTTCCGAGGTACATTGTTCAGCAAGGGTTTTGAGCAGTTTGTCCTCATCCAGTTGCCGAAAGTTCACCAGCCTGTGATAGCCAACCATCCTTTCCAGAAGTCGCGCCGTCACAGTACTCTTACCCACACCCCCCAGTCCGTGAATTAGTACCCCTAATGAAGTGCGAATTGCTTTGAGACAACGTTGCAAAGTCCGCCGTCTCCCAACAAACTCAGAGGGTTTCGCCACCCGCACCAGTTGGGTATCGGGATCTAAAAATTGTTGGTATGCAGGTTCCGGCGCTGAGGGTGGCACATCTCCCAACACATCCACCAAGGCACCGGGACATTCTCCCTGGACATATAACCGTAACAAATGCCAGTCACGCACATTCTGTTTAAACAACTGCTGGTAAGTGCTAGCGAGTGCTTCAGCTAATTGATATCCGGCAGCCAATTTCCCGTAGAGGTGCGCGGCGGCGGCTGTAGCTGTCCGATCTTCCACCGGCCGCCCCCAACTTAAAACCGCCCTAGCACCTTGTTCAATAAGTGCCTCAGCCATTGAAGGGACAGCCCCTTTATCTGGTGCTTGTCCAGTCCGACACCCAGATAAAAACACCAACTTGGGAAAGCGAAACCGGAAAACTTCCGCCAGTTCTGCGGCTGTGGTTTCGTGGCGATCGCCAATTTCTGTCTCAGTGATAAAGTAAGGCGTGTAAGGTGCTTCATCTTTAATTGAGGCGTGTCCAGTGAGGTGAAACACATCAAAGTCATCAAGATAGCGACTCCACACCTTACCCAACTCGCTCACGCAACCGCTTTCTTCCACCCGCAAATCTACAGCAAAATCTCGCGTATCAGCCAGAATTCTCGCCTCTTCCTGTTCAAACTCTAACTTTGGTTGCACATCTTCCGGGTCGGTTGCCATAAACAATACTCGCAATTGTCGTGCTTCCACAGAAAACCCTTCCGTTTCTTTCTCAATCCAGCGCAGAGGTAACACCACTGGATTAACCCGCTTCACCAAAAAATTCTCACCATCATGCAGCACTTCCCAAGGTAAATGTGCCAATTTTTTATCAGTATCAATGGCAATTACTAACCCCTCACCGCGACAGTTAGCAATTCCCCGACTCAACCACCGTCCATCCCCATCCAACCAAAAAAATAACTGCTGCCCGATTCCTGGTAAATTGGGCAGCAGTTTATAGTAATCTCGCTCACCCTGCTGGAGGAAATCAGCGATTTCTGCTAATTGCAGGCGACGTGATTCATAGTGATTTTTTTGAGGTAGCCAATACCTGAGTTCAACAGTTTCCTGCGTACTTTTCCGAAGTTGAATGCGGATAGTTTGCACTTTATTTGTTGAGAGATTTGAGGATTTCCGTGATTTCCTCTATGGTAGCTTCTTCGAGTAAAATCCTGTTTCCAGTATCAGGGTCAAGAATTACCACATCAAATTGCTTACCTGGATGAGATTTATGCCATTCTTGATACCATTTGCGGATTTGTTCAGCTAAAGCAGCAGCACCGCCGACAATACCGATAATAGTAGCAATAGCTGCCAAAGTTCCCTCTCTTTGCGTCGGAACTTCATAGCTTCCCGATATTCCAGGAATTTCTAACAAAGCCTCGGCTGCTGCTGGTGCGCCTTCCCCTTCAATTCCAACTTGAATTTCTGCCATAGCTCATCTGCGAATTTATACAACATACTGTATATTCTGCGTTGAAATAAGGATAATACTCACCCAAAGACACAGAGACAGCAAAATTATTTACTTAGTGTTGTACCAATTGTCTAAAATAAGACAACAGACCCAAACCTAGAAACCCAGATTAAATCTGACTTTCTTCATTTTTAACTTTTAATTTTTAATTTTTAATTGATATGTCTCTTGCTCCTTGGCGAAGTGCGATCGCTCATGCACTCCATCGCAACCGTAGCCTTGTTTATGCCCGTTACCTGCAACTAGCAACGCTACAAGCGAACGGTCGCCCCGCCAATCGTACCCTAGTCTTTCGCGGCTTTTTAGAAGATACAAACCAGCTAAAATTTATCACCGATAACCGTAGCGCCAAAGCCGATCAGATACAGCAACAACCTTGGGCAGAAATTTGCTGGTATTTCCCCAATACACGAGAACAATTCCGCATCACTGGCTGCTTAAGCCTGGTAAACAGTGATGATTCTCACCAGAATTTACAGCCAGCCCGGATCGCAATGTGGCAAGAATTAAGTGATGCAGCGCGTTTACAGTTTGCTTGGCCCCATCCTGGTAAATCCAGAGTCGAAAGCCCAGAAGCTTTTGCACCAGCAGCACCCGATCCTGTGCAACCAGTACCTAATTTTTGTCTACTGCTACTCGAACCGGTGCAGGTAGATCACTTAGAATTACGCGGCGAACCACAAAATAGAAGGTTTTACCAGCGTGATGAAAATCAAGAGTGGTTTTGTGAAGAAATTAATCCTTAATTTTGTCAGTTAGGAGTTATGAAGTGAAAAGTTGCTTGGCATTGATAATTTTTATTCCTGACTCCTCACTTTTAACTCCTAACTCCTAACTTTATTTAAATACCCGCACCATCTAGAAACTGCTGTATTGCCTTATCTTTAAGGCTGCACACAGGAGCATCTTGGTATAAATCAGCTTGGTTAGAAGCTACACAACCTACTAACACAGGAGTTTTTTCTGAAGAATTGTTGCGCTGAAGAGTTTGTATTTGTTCTTCCAAAGCTTCAATCCGGTCTACTAAAGCACGAATTACTTGGGCTTCCGAATCTGGTAAGTTATTGTGTTCGAGAGGTGCAATCCGAACTCCAGAACGATATATAATTCGCCCAGGCACGCCTACTACAGTACAGTCTGAAGGCACATCTCTGAGAACAACAGACCCAGCGCCAATACGGACATTATTGCCAATTTGAATATTGCCCAGTACCTTCGCTCCAGCCCCGACTACGACATTTTCACCCACAGTAGGATGGCGCTTGCCACATTCTTTACCAGTACCTCCAAGGGTGACACCTTGATAAATGAGAGCATAGTCTCCCACGATCGCAGTTTCACCAATTACTACACCCATACCGTGGTCAATAAACACACTTTGCCCAATTGCTGCACCAGGGTGGATTTCAATTCCAGTCAAAAACCGAGCTAAGTGAGAAATCAGGCGTGGAATCAAAGGAAGACCAAGAGTATACAACCAGTGAGCCAGCCGATGAAATAGCAAGGCTTGCAAACCTGGGTAACAAAATAAAACTTCCAACCAGTTACGGGCAGCTGGGTCACGTTCAAATATGATACGAAAGTCAGCACGCAGTATAGATAGCACGAGATAGCACCCTCGGAAAGCACGACAAGCTACTCTCCTATATTATCCTTTCAAGCGTTACACCTAAAAATTGGGAATTGGGAATTAGGTATTAATCACTTGACTCCTAACTTCTAACTCCTAACTCCTAACTTCCCGATCCCCATTACTGCTGCTCCACCGTCAGAGTATAATCCCGCTTGACCCCAGGATTAAATGTACCTACCCAAATCCGATACGTGCCCCTTTTCCAGTTGCGATCGCTAACGCTAGCATCTTTACTTTTGCCAGTGTCATCACCACAACGAATTGTAGTGTTATCTGGGCCTTGGATCAGTAAAGTGGTGTCGGTGTTGTTGCTATCGACTTGGATTGTTAGCTGGGAAAAGTCATTTTCCAGAACCATAATATGATCTGGACTTGGATCGGCAAAACCAATACAGGCTTTTTGATCGCGATCGCGGTTACTTATGGCAGACAATGAGTAAGAACCACCTGTAAATCCCTGCAATGTTCCTTGTGCTTGATCAAAGTTGGTTGATAAATTGAAAGTACCAAAGTTTGCTGTCTCTGCTATTACGGGGGTAGCTGTGATGGCGGTAAGTAAAGCCAACAGCCAACCGCCGCAAAACTGAAGTCGGGGGCGACAGTATTTCATAGTAGCCCTCCAACAGGCTTTTAAATTAGTAGTTATATATACATATTCTAATGAAAAAATTCCAGTAAAATTTCAGTCGGGTGTGCCACAATCAAATGTGCCACAAGTAATGACTTTGAGGGCAGCCAGGTAATTGCTAGGTTGTATCTTGATCTAGGCAGCAGCTACAATTTTGCAACAAATGATTTAGATATAATTACCTCTTTTGGACTAGACAACTTCAGCCAGGTGTTTAGTTTATTACGCCAATATTGTGGTTGAACCTGAAAGATAACTGGGCAGTCTCCGATCAAGCTGTACGTAAACGTTCAATATCCTTAATTGGCGGCGCACCGAACATACGGGAATATTCACGGCTAAACTGTGAGGGGCTTTCATAACCCACCTGATAGGCAGCATTGACGGCATCGGAGTTTTCGGCAAGCATCAAGCGACGCGCTTCTAGTAGTCTTAATTGCTTTTGATATTGAAGCGGACTCATTGATGTTACTTCCTTAAAATGGTGATGGAAAGATGAAGGAGACATACTCGCTTGCCCAGCTAGCTCCTCAATCCGCATCGGTTTTGCAAAATCAGCCTTGATAAGTTTTATCACCTCGGCAATGCGCTGCATGTTGCTGCCGGATGTAGCAATCTGGCGGACAGCTTCTCCCTGTTCACCCATTAAAAGGCGATAATACATTTCGCGGATAATCATCGGCGCCAGTATGGGGATATCCTGTGGCGTATCTAAAAGCCGTGTCAGTCTTAGGGCACAATCGATCAACGGTGCATCAACGTTACTTACAAACAAGCCTCTGACAGAGTTTTCTTTCTTAGGCGTACCTGGTCTAATTTGGGCAATAATGTCACAGAGTTGCCGTGGGTCTAAATTCAGCTTGAATCCTAAATAGGGCTTTTCTGGCGTGGCCTCTATAACAAATCCACTGAGCGGCAAATCAACCGAGACAACAAGATATTGAGCCGCGCCATAACGATAGGTTTCCTCACCCAATAAAGCTTCTTTTTTACCCTGAACGACGATGCCAAGAATAGGTTCATAAACACACTGTAATGCGGTGGAAGTAGAAGATTCCCGCATAAATTCCAGTTTATTTATATCTGTTTTGTGGACACCGTTCCCCTTGCCGTTGGTGTGCCTCTCTAATAATGCTGCCAGTTCTTTACACTCATTGACAGCCGCGCCATGCTTCAGTATTTCAATCGCCATGCTGGCTTCCTGAGTGATTGAATCATTTTTCTTTGATGATTGTAGAACATCTTTGCCTACTCATAAAATCTTGTTTTGGAGAATTAGGCAATAAAACGAGAGGTTTGTGCATTTAAAACTCTTAATTACAGACATATTATGAACACATCGATTGAAGAAGAATTCAGAAGTCAGAATTCAGAAGTCAGAATAAATAAGTCGGGGATTCAGACCGGCGCAGGAATTGTTGCACCACCAAATTTTCTTGTTTTGTGGGGGTGCAAAAACGCCGATTATTCAGACGCTCCTGCGTCGCTAGCGCTACGAAGCACCGCCAGTCATACAGAATACCCAACTGAATTCTGACTCCTGACTCCTGAATTCTGTTCAATAAAACAGTCAAAGGATAAGGCAATGACGAAAGACAAGACAAACGTAGAAAACAAAGTTGTTATCATCACTGGAGCCAGTAGCGGAATTGGTGAAGCTACAGCCAAATTGCTAGCTAAAAATGGCGCAAAAGTTGTTTTAGGCGCACGACGCACGGAAAAACTGGAAAAAATTGTTGAGGATATCCACAAGGAAGGCGGCACAGCAGAATTCAAGGCGGTGGATGTTGCTAATCGTGAGGATATGAAAAAGTTCATTCACTTTGCTCTAGACAAGTTTGGCCGCGTTGATGTCATCTATAACAACGCAGGTGTTATGCCCCTTTCCCCGATGAACGCTCTGAAAGTCGAGGAGTGGGACACCATGATTAATGTGAATATCCACGGCGTCTTGAATGGCATTGCTGCGGGTTTGCCCATCATGGAAGCGCAAGGCGGCGGCCAGTTTATCAATACTGCTTCCATCGGCGCGCATGTGGTGGTGCCTACTGGTGCAGTTTATTGTGCGACAAAATATGCTGTTTGGGCCATATCCGAAGGGCTGCGTCAGGAATCGAAAAATATCCGCGTGACAACAATATCCCCTGGTGTCGTTGAGACTGAACTCGGCTCTGATATCACGGATGATTCTGCAAAAGGCGCTTTGAAAGAATTTCGCAAAATCGCACTGACTCCAGATGCGATCGCAAGAGCCGTCTTGTACGCCGTATCCCAGCCAGATGATGTCGATATCAATGAAGTAATTGTCCGCCCCACAGCAAGTGCATTCTAATTTTGAGAAGATAGCGGCGCTAGGGAAACTACTAGGAAATAGAGTCAAAGTAGGTAGTAGCGCTTACCTTGACTCTATTTTTTGTCATTCTCCAAATATTATGTAGGCGATCGCCTCATCACAGACACCCTAGAAAAACGGGCGTTGCTGAATCAAGGGATGATTCTTGTAGGGTGGCACTGGTGTCAACTTAAGCCAAAAATAGCGTACTGATTGGGTGTTGTTCAC